>CAYXPB010000214.1:0-9327 GCA_964466645.1 uncultured Acetivibrio sp.
TATGCTTCTCTTCCTACCTTATAACCTGAACAGGAACCTTCATAAGAAGATCCTTAGTGAGTTAGAAGAAACTGTAGAGTAAGGTAAGTAAGAGAAGAGTAAAGAAAAACAAAAAAGGGACTGAATTAAAAGAAAAGAATATATTAGGTGAGAAGTAAGGAGAAAAGAAGGAAAGAAAAAAGGAAATAAAGAAAGATAAAGTAAAAAGAAAAGGAAAGAGAAAAAAAGAAAAGAAAATTAAAAAAAGAAAAAGATAGAATAGTTTATCTCAATAACATTTTTCGATGAGATATGGGGGGAAGTAGAAATACTAGGTGAAAGCCTGGTATTTCTTTTAAGAAATATTATAGGCAATATATGTATTATGGAAATTGATTAACCAACGTTCTAGGCAAAGGGTATTATAAGGTAAGAGGTATATAGATATAAGTAAAATAAGATTAAATCACCAACAATATGTGGAATCTAGAAGATAAATGATAATATAAACGCAAAATATGTTTACAATGCCACTTTGTTGCTTCATAATTAATATAAAGGTGGTAGAAAGATGAAATTATTAAGGATAAAACTGGAAAATATCAATATCTTCACAGAAGGCTTGGAAATAGACTTTACTGCAGTTGATAGAATAATGAATGAAGATTCTGTAACAAAGATAAATGATAAGTTAAGTTGTCAGAATGTTATTGCACTAACTGGGTTAAATGCTTCAGGGAAAACATCAGCCTTAAGACTTATTGTGAATATAGTGGGCCTATTGGTAAAAAGCACAAGCTTGAACTCGAATACTCAATTTAAATTATATCCTGCCTTAAGAGAGGGAAGCATTATCCAAGTTGATTTCTTTACTGGCAATAAGCTGTATAGATTGGAATCACTTATAGAGAAAAGTAATAGGAACAGGATGGAAGAAGATGAGCAATCCTTTTTCTTTTCAGAGGAAATAATTTATTCAAAAAAGCTATCTTCATTAAAGAAAAAGTCTGATGTATTTGAGTATAGACAAGACAATGTACTAATAAAAAGAAGTCAGTTAGAAAAAAGAAATGAACTTTCTCTTTTAGCAAATGACATAAGCATCATTGCTTATGTCACAAAGAATAAGTCTATTTTTATTGAAGATATGATAGATCCAATACTTAATCAAATACACGAGGGTATTGGCTCTATAGATGACAGTATCTTAAATCTTTTTGACAATAGTATTTTAGATACCTATAAAAAAGATGGAAGCTTGAATATAAAAGGAGCAGAAGAAGAGGCTAATGAGGATTCTGTATTAATAAGAGGGGATAACCTTACTTCAATTCTTTCTTCAGGAACAATAAAGGGCATACAGCTGTTTAATAAGCTCATAAACACTCTTAAATATGGAGGATATCTTGTAATTGATGAGATTGAGCAGCATATGAATAAAAAGCTTGTTTATTTTATACTTCAACTATTTTTAGATGACGATATAAATAAAAATGGAGCCTGCTTAATCTTTACTACCCATTATCCTGAAATACTAGATATGCTTGATAGAAAGGACAATATATATCTTTTGATAAAGAAAAAGGGTATTTGCCAAATGCTTCGTTATTCAGACTTTGTATCAAGAAATGATATTAAAAAAAGTGATATCGTTTTATCAAATTATATTAATGGTACTGCTCCTCGTTATGAGGATGTCTTAAGAGTTAGAAATTATTTAAGTAAACAATTAGAAAGAAGTAAATAAAACAAATTGTTAGTGTTGTTAGTGTTATTCTAAAAAGAAAAAACAATATTTAAACTAAGGAATTATCAGGATAGAGTATTAATAGCAGTTAAACAGCTCTTGATTTGCCAGGACTCACACCTCGGTATTTCTTGTATTCTTTGCAAAAATGGGCACAAGATGAAAAACCTGTAAGAAATGCAATGTTGGCACATGTTTCATTTGTGTATTTTAAAAGCCTTTCTGCCTCAGCCATTCGAAAGGCTTTTAAATACTCAGTGAATGTTTTACCTGTTTCAATAACGAACTGACGTGACAAGTATTCAGGGGATATACCAAGATCTAAAGCCATGTCTTTCAGTTTTAGGGGTTGAGAGAGATTGTTTGTGATAATAGCTATACAATGGGATACATATCTTCCACATTTTACTGCTTTGCTTTTTCTCATTTTAGAAGAGAAGGTACAAATGGCATTAAACAAATGCTTGTCCATTTGTTTAATGTCATTGGCCTTATCCAGAAACGATAAATACAAATCATTTATTACAAATGCCTCTATAACATCCATACCTGCTTCTATAGCTGTTTTTGTAAGCATAGATAAAAAGGTAAAGGATAATATCTTTCTTGTATGTACTGGGTCTGAGCTTATAACATCAGGAATATTATATTCAAATACATGATGCATATAGTCTACAAGAATCTTGTCTGGACCAGAGAACATTGCATCTGCTAAGTACTGCTTTATAGCCTCATAATCATATGCAGGTAACTGTGCAGCTCTTCTTTGTGCAATGGCTTTTTCAACTGTTGAGAAGAAGAAGGGAAGTTCAGAAGATTCATGAGAATAATCAGCAAAAACAATATCACATAGCTTAATAATAGCA
The DNA here is from genome assembly GCA_964466645.1 of uncultured Acetivibrio sp. Taxonomy (GTDB): domain Bacteria; phylum Bacillota; class Clostridia; order Acetivibrionales; family Acetivibrionaceae; genus Acetivibrio. Next base: position 2,593 of record CAYXPB010000214.1, read on the forward strand.
TCTAGCCTTTGTTCGGTTATGGTAATAAGGGAGGTATTATCAGTACCAGTTAAGTTAGAAGAAGACAAGACAAAGGGACCTATAACTAGACGCATATCAGAAAGGTTATATACAAGAAAGGTATTTCCATCAATAATGTCACAACCAAATCTTTTATCACTTATACAAGAGACTTCTTCTATATTTATAGATAAGCCTATAAATTCCTTTAATAGTTCAATACGGTTACTCAAGTCTGACATGAGGTACTCCTATGGGGATTATATCAAAATGTATAGGTTTACATGCAACTTCTATATTAGTTTTTTTATTGTTTTAAAAAACTGATGGATTGCTTAGTTTATATTTAAGATGCATATAATCTGGGACAACATTTATATTAACTAAAAAAATCTGCTAGCAGAGAAATTTGAATTCTGATACAGAGTCCTATCAATATCTCACCAATACCTATTTTCAAGATATTCTAAAAGGCCATTATACTTTTCATAAGGTAGCTCTGACAGAAATTCTTTAGGTGTAACTGTTATATATTTATCTTGATCTCCTATGCATAAGTGCCATGTATTTTTCATGTTCTTCCCACTACACTTATATGTCCTATTTAATAGTTGCTTGTTTTCTTCTGGAATAACGTGTATGTGAAAATACTCATCTGCCTTTATGGTTTCATCATTTTTATGTGCAATCATCTGTTCAGCCCATAAAGTCTGTCTCATTAACTGATAAAAGGGTTCAAAATACAAAAAACTATGGTTTGCATCTTTTAATTGAGCTGAATGATTTATCAAGCATGTGTATCTTTTTTTACGAGTGTCTCCACTACTGCCTTCTGATTTATCAGTATTATAATAAACTTCAGTGAATTTCCATTCTATTGGGAAGATTATTTTTTTACTATCTTCCAAAATTCCATAAACCAAGGCATCAATGGATGTGCAATAACTACCTCTTTTAGATGAGTTCTCTTTAAGATAATCTTTATCACTTACAGCTTCAAACTGAATGTATGCAGGATTATATGTGTCCGAGTCTATTTGCAAGACTTCTTTGAGGTCTGGTTTGAAGTGCTTCATAATCTTAAGAACTACATCTTTATCATTTCTTATTGGAAATAAGTGGTTTATACATGCAATCTGCGATGAAAGGGGATGATTTGTAACCCCACCATTCCACCATGTAATATTGTTTTTTTCAAAATACTGTTTTACACAATCTAGAATTGGAGCATATAGATTGTTATCAGCCTTTTGTAAGACAAAAGGATATGTAGTTTTTCTAAATGTGCCATTGCCCCTATCACCATAGAAGATATTACTGCTTTTAATTAGATTCTGAACGTGTGCTCTTTGCGCTTCTTTATAATTCATGACTAGTTACCTCTCAATCTATTTACTATTTGAAATTCTTAGTACTTGTCCTTACAGTGCACCAAATGATTCAAATTGGAAAGACCCATGTGTTTTGCAATATTCTAATTAATATACTTAAAGTCTATTGGTCCCTTATTGAAAAATAACTCAATATTTATTAAAGGGAAGTAAGCTTTAAGATATCAAAAGCATTTTCCATAATCTCTATTTTTTCTCTGTAATTACTCATATCATAATTGATACTGCCTACTGTCATAAATTTTCCTTTTCTATATGTTTGCTTTTGAAAACCCTCTACTGTTTTGGAGAAGAAAGAATATAGCTTCCAACGCATATCAGTTGTAAGGTTCTTATCTTCAGATTTTTCTGCACTAAGCTTCACAGCTATTCGATTATCTTCTATCTGTAGGTAAAGGTTATCTACATATTCCTTAGTAAGGCCTATTCTATTGAGTTCATCTCGTGAAAAGTAATACCACCATAGACCCCAAAATCCTCCAGCTGGATTATTGACATAATTCCAGCCATATTCTTTTGAAGTATCAATGATCTTTTTATTTACTAAATGAGTAAAAAAGCCTCTGTAAGCATGGCTGGTTAGCTTTCTCCAGTCTCCAATAGGGAGATGCTCAAAACTTGCAACATCCTTTTCAATATGCTCCAAGTAATACTTATAATCATTATATATTTGATTCTTGCTTTTATATTTATTGAATAATCTTAATAAATCTTTACGGGTGATGTTTACGACGTTTGCTTCTGGGAAAGCTTGTTCTACTATTTTAAAGAAAACACAATGAATATTCTCCTCATTTATTCCTTCGTCTTTTAATGCTTTCTTGTAGCGTTTTAGCTGGTCTTTTTTCTGTCCGGTAAAGGTTTTGTCTTCTATAATAATATAGGTGTTATTATTTACTATTACAAGAATATCAATTCTTTTGTACTGACGTTTTATGTCTGTTACTTTTAGGCCATTGTAATTATCTGTTTTAAGCATTTGGCCAAGCAGTTCTTTTGCACAGGTTGCTAATGCAGTATCATTATTTTCATACTCTGGAAAAGCAAAAGAAAAAAGATAGCAAATAAATGCATCTTGAGATAGTTCACTAGTTGCATAAGAAAATAAGTTGTTTTTCATGTAACAAGACCTCCTATTTATTTAGGTACGAGTTATTTTTAACACATTGCCAATATTATTATTTTTGTTATACCTTCATCTTAGCATAAAACAACATAAACTTAAAAGGAATACATATTGAATGACCTAATTTTTTTTCTAGCATATTTACCTTAATAAAAACGCTTAAGTTGTTAATTAGGTTCTAGAGTCATATAATAAACCTATAATTACAATTGAAGAGGTGGAAAAATGCTTTATACACCAAGCGGTCATTCTTACAAGCTTGTATATATTGACACAAATATTATTAATGGGATTTCAAAAAACACACAGGCTACAGCAAGAAACTTTTTAATGAAATATGCAATTAGTGGAGAATTTATTTTTGTAACATCCCTTTTTAATATATATGAATTGTCAAGAGCAAAGGGAGAGAGTCGAGAATCTGTAATAAAAACATTTGATGTTATTCCATTGTTGATTAGTTACACATATCCGCAGCTTATAGAATTTGAAAAAATTTCTTCGGAGTTTGATAAAGAAATGATTATTGCAGCAACAGGAATAAAAGAAATACTAAAAATCCAAATCAGCACATTGTTGATGGCAATGGAGACTGATCCTAACTTGCTAAAAGCAAAGAAGCAAATGTATGCTAACTTTGAAGAAGAAATAAATCTGTGGAAGTATACTGGGTATGACCGAAAATGGATTCAAAACTTTGATAAAAATTTATTAAGATCAATGAATGAAAGCTTTAGACTAGCAGAAAACTATTTTCCTATTACTGAATTGGGTAGGTATAAGAGTTTAGAGATGTTTGCTTTCATAAAAAACATGTTTATATCCAATAAACCAAAGGACATTGGGAAAAATTCAATAATTGATGCATATAATGCATCTTTTCTACCATATGTTAAAGTCTATGTAACTGAAAGCACTGTTGGTGCATGGATTGAGAAAGAAGCAAAAAAGAGATTTAGTTATTTAAGCGATATAGATGTTATTAAACTGTCGGACTTGTTTGATTAGATTTTTATTTGTAAAAACAAAAAAGTTAGTTTTATTTTCTTTTAACTATTATAGAAATAAAAATTGAAAAGATTAACACCTTAAAAGACTGAGTTATTGTTAAAAAGATTGTGAAATACAGAAAGAAACTAAATATTTCTTGTTAAAAGGAGGATGTTTTGATGCGCCAGGTTGATAAAGAAATTTTTACTGCTGATAAAGCAATATGCAGACATATTGGCAATGCGAAAAAGGTTGGTAGACCAATAGCCTCTCAGGATGCTCTTAAAAATTTAAGAGATCTTGTTGATAACATAGCTCTTAAAATTTATGACGAGAGGGAAGATTTGGAATATAGTTGGGTAAACATGAAGAAAGGCATAAAGTATATAAATAGATATTCAGAGTGGCTGGATATTTCTAGGTTTCATAAGTTACTTCAACAATCAGTCTCACATACTACACCTAATGAAGAAAACTCAGAGCGGTTAATGCTAAAATATTATCCATATTTAAAAGAGATAAAAAAGATGATGTATGACAAATTTTCTTTTGATGTTTTAGCTAATTTGGATGAGTTCCCTTTAGACACAGATAATGCTATGCAAGAGTTTTATGACAAAATTGCTGGAAAGATAGAAACAGTCAAATACGAGCCTAATCCTATTCATAATAAATACTACATTAAGAAAATAAAGACATTCTATTCTAAAAGAAAAATATATTATGAGGTTACATTTACTCTTGCTAGTGATCATGCAAGTAAGTTTGACAGAATAATTGCTTTTACTGATAAGAAAATCACTGATTTTTATGCTGTGAAAATTTCTTTTATCAAAAGTAGTATTGATATGCTTGGTAGAACAATGCCTATTCTTATAATAAATGAATGGGAAGTATCTATACGAAACTGCGAATTCTATAATTTTACTAAGCTTGTAAGAGGAAGAATGATTACAACAACAAATACAGAACAAATAGGCATTTCGAGATTTTTAACTGAAGAAGGTATTAATTTAAGTGAACTAGTTGAATTTTCTGATAAGGATTATAATCGCATTAGAAACGAGGCAACACATAAAACAAGAAATATAGTCTTTTTTGAAGATCTGGATCTTTGTCGCAAGTTGATATTGAAAAATGCACCTGGAAGCACTCTTCTACGTTACTTACTATTAAATTTGAATAATAGAATAATAAAAGCACAATATGAAGGGAGTCCGAACTTAAAGCTATCAGGTCTTTTTGTTAATAAGCGCTCTATTCCATTCAACAACATACCATATAATTTCAATCCCCGTGAAACCAAAGTAAGAATTCGTGATGTGTTTGCTTGTATTTCACCAGAAGGACGTGAACACGAATTTCTTGCTAGATATGTTAAAGATAATACTGAAATTGAGGGGACTCTTTTTACACCAGTTTCTGATGTTAAGAAGCGGTTTGGGGATAATATTAATTTTCTGATAAAGAAATATTGAAAAGTATTATATGAGGGCCACCGTGATGACTGTGAACTAATAATAGAAAATGACCATATCTTTATTAGTGGTTATAAGAGAGATGTTGAATCTATCATAAGGAACCTGAAAAGACTTACTGGAGAAGGAATTCAGAATTATTCAGCGGCTGTTAAGGCGTGGCTTGATGGGCCTAATCATGGTGTTGATTGTGATCAAAAAAAGAAAGCACTTACTCAGATGTTTGAAAAATCTAGGGTGGCCTTAATATATGGGTCTGCAGGTACAGGAAAATCTACACTAATAAATCATATAGCCCAGTTTTTCAATGAAAAAGAAAAACTGTTTCTAGCACACACTAACCCTGCAGTAGATAACTTAAAACGACGTGTTAAAGCATCAAACTGTACTTTTTCAACTATAGAAAAGTTATTAAAATCAAATAGAAGAACTGAGAACTATGACATAATATTCATTGATGAATGTAGCACAGTCAATAATAAGAACATGAGTATACTTTTAAATCTTTTTTCTCTATTTACTGAGTCAAATAAGTATAAATTGCTAGTTTTAGTTGGAGACACATACCAAATAGAGTCAATAGAGTTTGGAAATTGGTTTGATATAGCTAGAGAATTTCTACCAACAAGCTCAATCTGTGAGTTAACAATACCCTATAGAAGTGAAGATAAAGGACTCTTGGAACTATGGAAAAGAGTAAGGAATATGGATAATGATATTCTTGAATGTTTAACGCGCTATAGATATACGTCAAACTTAGATGACTCAATTTTTTCAAAAACAGATGAAGATGAAATAATTCTATGTCTTAATTATGATGGGCTGTATGGCATTAATAATATTAATAGATTTTTGCAAGAATCTAATCCTAATCCCGCAATCTCATGGGGAATCCAACAATTCAAAGTTGATGATCGGATTTTATTCAATGATTTAGATCGTTTTGCACCGTTAATATATAACAATATGAAAGGAATAATTAGAGGTATTGAAGTAAAACACAGTAATGCTGGGATAGAAGAGTATATCCAGTTTGATATAGAGCTAGATACAGTGTTAATGGGAATGGATGTCAAAGGATATGATTTCCAGTTACTTGAGAACAAGCTAAATGACAACTCTTTAATTCGTTTTAGAGTGTATAAAGGTAGAAATCCTGATGAAGATGATACAAGACCACGCTCTTCACGTGATGACATTATCCCTTTTCAAATTGCATATGCTATTTCTATGCATAAATCACAAGGCTTAGAGTATGAATCAGTAAAAATTATTATTAATAACGAGGTTGATGAACTAATAACCCATAATATCTTTTATACAGCAATAACTCGCACTCGGAAAAAATTGAAGATTTATTGGACACCAGAGGTAGAGAAAAAAATACTTGAGAACATAAAGCCAAGAAAAAGTGGAAAAGATGTTGCCCTATTAAAGAATAGTCTATCTAAGACCGAGCATGCTTAATAAACAGATGGTTCTATGGCACAGATATGTAAAGGTATAAAAAATAATAAAATCCATAGTAGTAACTTTTTTTCTATCTATTATGGAAAAAGTGATAAAGAAAATAATGATGATGCCAATAGATACACTAGCATGGATTAAAGAGTAATAGAAGGCAGTCACTAATTGATTATCAATGTAAGTAGACAAAAAAATCCTCCCCCATATAAGGAGAGGATTAGTGTTAATTAGGTAGTGTTAATTAGTTTGTGTTTCAGCCCATCCAAGCTAAGGATTTTGATAA
>CAYXPB010000215.1:0-9296 GCA_964466645.1 uncultured Acetivibrio sp.
CAAATATGGGATATTGGATGGTAGATTTGGTTGCTCCATTCAGAACTATGGTAAATCCCTTTGAAAAGGCGGGAAATCCAAGGTTTTGTACCCAGTATAACAACAGCGATAATGGTGAAAACATCGGTCCTATGTTAAGTGGAACATCAACCTGGCTCACCTTGACCTTGATGAGTGCTTTTGGAGTTGAATACACAACAAAAGGCTTGATACTTGATCCGGTAATAAGAGAAGATCAGAAAATCACTTCATATAGTGTTAATACAGGTAAGTCAGTTTATGATATTACAATAAAGAAACCTGAAGGCTTTTTCCGTAGTGCTGATGGAAATGTTAAAATTTCCATTGACGGTAAAGGTATTGATGGTAATCTTATTCCATTGTTTACCGATAACAAGGAGCACAAGGTAGAAGTTATTTTTTCATAGTACAAATAAGGGCACATCCTAGGGCTTTGGGGTGTGCCGTTTTTTCTTTGAAATTTTGCATTGATTTCGCGTAGTATTGTTATTGAAAAAGATGGTTTTGAATGTAAGACTGAATTAAACCTCAATTAATCCAAATTTTCTAACTAACCAGATACAAAATTTTTGCTTTCTATTTGTTGGTTTCTCAAGAGGTACAATTATTCCGTTGAGAACTCTATAGCATAATTCTGCCGAAATAAAGTGAGTTGTTCCGGTAGACTCAAACTCTATTCTGAAAACTGTATGTTCGTCTTTTAACTGTGAATCGATAACTCTTGCCTTCCTGTATACATCTCTAGAAGCCGGAGCAAAAATTGTATCTCCAGGTACTATAGGAATTTTATATGCTTGTTGTTTCTTTTTTTTTCGTAACATTATAATTCCCCCTCTTCTTGTACATATTGAACTTTATGCTTATTGCTGCATTCAAGAAAAAATAAAGTAAAGTGTTCATAATATTGAAATGTATTGTTGTGTAGTTCAATAATATGAATTATAATGCAATATTATGTTATGCCTATTATTTATCTATGGTATTATTTTTAAAGCATTTTTATTTTCTATAAGTTAAAAAATTATGTGGACTGAGCTGATTTATACTTTTATTTAAAAGTTTAAATTATCATACGATTTATGTAAAATCCCAGTTTTAATAAACGAACGTTATGAGTTGTATGTATTTTAATGGTTATATTCTACATGGATAAGTAAAATCCTCTAATTTATTAAAAAAAATCAAAATCCTTTATTTTCTTCGCGGGAAGCACAAAAAAAGCCGGCTGCATAAGTGTAGGGACTTTGCAGCCAGCTTTCTTTTTAACTTAGGTTAATTCTTGTTTTCGACAGGGAACTTCTTTATGTATCCTAGCAAGTACTGTCTCATTAGTGCTAAGTCAAGAGCATTTACATATCCGTCGCCATTCAAATCTCCGTATTTATCAGGCATTGGTAATTGAGATTTAAGTCCAAGTAAATACATTCTTATTAGTGCAAAGTCAATTGAATTCACCAAATCGTTACCATCTACATCACCATATAAAATGTCTTCTGTAGGGGTTGGTGTAGGATTTGGCAATTCTTCAATCGGTGTCAGTATAGGATCAGTTGCATCGATTTTTACTATCTCTGTCTTACCGGTATTAATACTGTCTCTAGAGTTAGTGCCTTGTATAACAGGACCTTGAGCAGTATATGTCCCGGGACTGATTACCCTTGCATAGTATTCAATGTACTTATTCCAGGTTGAACCGCTATATACATAAAAGCTCATCTTTTGACCTTCGCTATTCCAATATGAGTTGTATGGTTTCAAACCTGAAGGAAGATAATCGGTTATCTGATAAGTACCATCAAAAGCCACGTTGTTGATATCCCAATCGAGTCTTACTTTAATAACATCTCCTTGCTTCAAAGTATTTGAGGATAGAGGATTATTATTTGTGAATAAATAAGTTCTTCTTACTGAAATGTCTTCATCTAATGCATTTATTTCAAGCATGTCTTCCTTGAAAATTGATACGGCAGACACGGTACCTTCAACCTTTGTGACCTTGAAATCAGCCATTTGGAAAGGTAAAAGCGAAATATAGTGGGAGGAACCGTTTGCCACCGTTACAGTTTTGCTTTCGCCAGCTAAAGAGTATGTAATTTTACCTTCAGAAGGTTCTTGTTTTTCCAGCGCATTTGAGATAAACATCAGTCTTTCAATACCTATAAGGATATCCCTCGTATAATTTTTTTGGCAATAACCATATAATCCAGCACTTTCAGGTGCTTGAACTCTTGTAGCGAGATTTGCACATAATGCGGTGACTTCGAGAATATTATCTTTGTCTCCCTCAACATTAACTCTGTAATATGGCTCGAATTTTTCTACATAGGAGTAAATTCTGTTTTTGTATATTTGCTCTGCTGTTGAAATATCTCCAAGTTCACAGTAAGTTAATGCAATATAACTTAAGTCTTTCACACTTAAGTTATCTATTTGTGAAATCTCTTCCAGCTCTAATAATACAGGCTCTTTTAAAACTGAAAGTCCGTATAGGGCTTTAACTTTATCAGAAGCACTTTTACTTTCGAGATTATTATAGTAGTATTCTTTCAGAAGTTTTGAATTTACCATACTCTTTGCTAAAGGAGTAAGCTTGGCTGTGAGTTCAAGATCACTATCGGAATAAGGTAATAGTGAAAGACCTCCGTCAGGCTTTTGGTATTCACTAAGTGATGGTTTTGGCAATTCACTGCCAGTGTTGATATCCTTGAAGTGTTTTGCTATCAGGTTTGCAGCAGTATAATTGGATATAATTTGGTCAATCCTGTTGCCGTAGGAGTACCTTAGGTTGAAAAGGTCACTTAAGTACATACCGGTACTCTTATCCTGGAATACTATGTTGGTATAACCGGATTTTCCGCCTGCGATATTCATATCCTGTTCTAAATCATAAAATATTGCTTTTTCAATTTGATAATAAGATTTTACTACGTTAAAGCTATGTTTTATTGCATCGGAGTATCCTTTATCAGAATATGCCTTTATGGTTATATCTTGTTTACCTTCCTTCAAAGTCCAAAGAGGTATGTTTATTCTTTCAAAAGCCTTGCCTGTCACAGTTAGTTTTGGACTTGATTCGTCCGAACCGGTTACCTCAAAAGTAATACTGTCATTTTCCTCTAAACCGTTACCGTAGGCGTTTACACCTAAGATTGGCTGATCGCCTTCTAAGTAAGTTGTATTAAAGCTGTAGTTAATGAAAAATGGAAGAGTAACAATCATACTTACTTTATCGCTTCCGGCATGTAAATCTTCAGAAATAGCGGAAAGAGTTACTCTCCATGAGGTTATATTATCAGGGAGTTTGAAGGTGGCTTGGCTTCTGCCGTTACTATCGGTTTGAATTGTAACAAATTGAGCTGTATCCTTGAAATCTTCTCTGACACTAGGTTCAGAGGAAGATTTACCGCCACCGGCGCCAGCTTCGGCATTTACAGGAACTGCGGTGTCCCTATCATAATAATTTTGACCTAGATCTAAAGAGTGGGACTTTCCTTCAAAGTATACACCAGAATTTACATGAGCGTATAATCCACCTAAAAGATCAATATTCTGATCGAGTAGATAGAAGAAGGCTTCGTCAACAACACTTATATTTATTGTTGATTTCACGGGATTTCCATTCAAATCTTTAACATCAAGGTTTATAGTAACACTATCTCCCGGCTTATAGAAATCCTTATCTGTTGAGGCTTCAATTGTGAGGTTCTTTTCCTGTATGTCATAGGAGGCATTATAGGACTGGGACACATATGTTTTACCATTGAAATAAACACCATAAACTGTTGTGTTAGGTATATCCTTTTCATTGAAATTGAAAGAATAGGAGGATATATTTTCGGTATCGTAGTCATAGGTTCCGTTTTGTGATTTATAGTATAAGTATTTTCCTTCAGGGAGAGGTTCACCTCCATATTTGAAGTTTACATCAACACTTTCTCCTAGTTTATAGGAACTCTTATTTCCTTCAAGGGTATAGGTTGGGTTATTATAACGTGAGTAGTCATAAACTTCACCACAATACAAAGTGTAGGACATACTTCTTCCGTTGCCGTCGACACTTCCTATTTCTACAGAATAGTAACTGTCAGGAATTTTAGGAGCATCAAAACTATAGGATGCGGTTCCATCTGAAGAAGTAATCATTGAAAAAGTATTTAAAGCTTCTGTTTTTTTATTGTAGGAATATCTCTTGTAGGTAGTTTTATTTATATAGTCATAATAGGTTCCGTTTTCGGTTTTTATCCATGTGTTTTTATATATAGTACCGTGTATTTTTTGATTACCTACAGGGTCCCCAAGATAATCGTAGCTGTGCTCTGCAGTTCCGTTATTGAGACGGTCAAGAACAATTCTATTAACCTTAGCCGAAACGTTGGCTTTCCCATCTTTAATTTTTGCAGATGATTGAATATCTATGTCATTAACAAATACACGCAAACTATCTGAAGCTTGAATTTGTCCGCTTTCAGGAAGGGTTGCACGTGCATTGATTGTGGCTGAACGTATACCTTGAACATTAGAACTTGCAGTAGGGGAATACTTTATACCTAGATTTCCTTTTAAGTCAGCTGTATTTGTTGTGCTAGGTATATTTCCGCCTAATTGATAGGTATTTACATTGTAAGTAACATTTACATTAGATACCCCCGTACCTTCAAAGAAAGCTGCTTTTATGTTGAAATTAGCTTCTTCGTCGACAAAAATTGCATTCTTATCTTTAGTGATTTCCAGTTTGTAAGAAGGTTTGGTGTAGTTTTCTATTTGGACATATTGGTTGATAATTACTCTATCTCCATATTTAAGGGTGATATAGTAATAGCCTTCAGGAAGCTCAGGTAGTTTAATTGAGCCCTCAAAGAAGGAGTTGTTTACATCTAAATTTTGTTTTATTATAGGAGTGGAATTTCTGTAATAATAATTTTGGTATAGTTCAGCAGTCAAATAATCAATTTGTTCATTATCATAGCGGTTTTTGATAAAGCCCCACAAATTAATGGTGTCATCTGACTTATACATACCCCTATCAGTATAGAAATAGCTCCAGTATTTGTTATTACTATAACGGGAATAGCTGCTACAGTCTAAAACGGAAGATTTACCTTCTTTAGTTGTCACAATCATGTATCGATTATACCGGTTATAAGAATAATAATTGTAATAGTAGTTATTGTCATTGTTTACAGGTGTACTTAAGCTGTCAAAATTAGCTACTCCATCGTCTCCGGAATAATATACGTCATCGAAGCCTTTGTAGCTTATACTTGCTCCTTCTATAGGGTTTTGAGAGGATAAGTCATTGAGCCATACAAGCGTTTTGGTATTGCTTTCAGATATGTACACTCCGGTGTTTGTTATCTGTAAAAATGTTTGGAATCTAGAATCCTTCCAGTTCCCGTCAAGAACATAATAGCCTTCTGGTAAAGCTTGAGGAACCTTTAAGTATGTATATCCATAACGTTTGGAAGTATCTTCATTTATAATCTGTTCAAAATCAAGGACTTTTTGCAGAGAGTCAACGGGAGTAAACTTTTTACTATAGCTGGCTGCCCAATAAGGTGTGGTGTTTTTTCCTTCAACGGCAGTGATAAAGGAATCAAAATCATTGAAAGCATAAATGCCGATTTGAGCATTCATAACAGGAGGTGTAAACGTTCTGCCATTATTGTTGTATAGTGAATAATTAACTAAAACTTCAGGGTTTTCGTCGGGTGAAAAATCATAAAGATATCTGTTTACACTAATAGAGGCGATAATTTGATCCGGTGAAGGTGTACCACTTACAGCGTCACTTGCTGTTTCAAAGGTAAAAATATAGTCTTCATCTATTTCTCTATTAGTACCTTGAATTTTCATGCCTTTTTTTACTCTAACGGTATATACTGTCTCATATTCAAGCCTTTCAGGAACGAATACAGCTGTTTTTTTGTGGATTTCAAACCTACCCCTAACAGCGGGAGTGATTTCGAAATGTTCTTTAACGTCACTAAAGTTTTCATGACTAAAGTTTATTTCTATTCCACTGTTTACAGGTACTTTTATAGACTTTTCTCCTGGAAGTGATCCGGTTATTTTAAAGGTGGATTGAGTTTGAAACACCCAGGTAGTCTCTTTATCCATATTGATTCTGAAAGTATAGAGACCATTTTCCATGAGAGGTCTTGCCAGTTTGATGCTGTAGAAGTTTGTGTCTAATTCGTAGATGTCAGGTGCTGGTTCTCCGTCAATAGAAAAGGCATTGCGGATTTCTTCTAGAGAATAGTGGTCTTCTGTTTCAAGAAGAAATTCGCTGTCAATTGCAATTCCTGTTGAATCGGAGTTTTGAGCAACTAAGCGAAATCCGTTCTTAGGGTAAGCTTCAATGCCCGATGCAAAACCGGAGGTCATAAGAGAGGCTAGCATGGCTACAACTACTACTAGGAGCATTGCTTTCTTAAACATAAATTTTCTCCCCTTTACTGTTTTTTATTAATAAATAACCTAAGGTTAATCTTAGTCTTAGATAAATTGATTAGACGTATGGAATGAATAATGGTTCCATGTTTGTGAAAAGTTAACAAAAATATACTACAATGAGATATGATACTTGATAATATTAATTCAAAATAATAACTGCTCAATCGCAATTTCAAAAAATCTGATTTAATGGGTTTTGTAACTTAAATATTGTATAGGTTAATTTCTGAAATAGCCTATACAATATTGATTACTTCATATTTTGCACATTTGTATAATATTAGTGTATCATATTTTATTAGATAACATCAACATAAACATTGTTCAAAAGGGCGCAAAATTAAATTTTCATAATATGAGAATATAATTCTTGCGCAATAAATATTATTCATATTTTTCAAACATAAACCACGAAAAATAATACGCGAAATTATTTAGTTTCATAGTTATCCACAAGAATATCAATTACAAAATCCTTCTCCTGCACTTGATTTCTTTTCTTACCCGCTTCCTCGTCAGTTATAAGATAATATTCATTTGGCTTGCTTTTACTATCATTCCATGTAACATCTATGAGCTTCCACTTACCGTTTATTTTAACCTTATTCCATGCATGTCCCTCACCACCTACTAATCCACCAACATATACTGCCTCAAGACCTGCTTCGTCTGCCAAAGCTTTAAATGCGTAAGCATAACCTGCACATACGGCTTTTTTGTCAAGGAATATACCTGCAACATTCCAGGCGTTTTTGAATAATTCTTTATCAACCAGAATTGTGTCTTTTGAATTTAAAGCATCATAATCGTATTCGGCCGTATTTATAATATAATCGTTGATGGCTTTTACTTTCGCTTCATCAGTCATACTACCCGAAATGATACTTGCAATAACACGGTCTACCTCCTCCGAAACTGCCTTATGCAATTTAGTACGCTCCTCACTCGAAGTGACTTTGTATTCAACTTCAAGAATTTTAAGATCCTCAATATAGTTTAATCCTTTAACGCCTAATATGTATGGGTTTTGTGCCATAGCTTCACCTGCAGCATCATATATGCTAATTCCATTTAATTCATCGAGCTGATTACTGACATCAATATACTGATTACCTGCAATCATATTTGCTGCCAGATATTTTGTAAGAGGGTTTGTGGCATTAATTTTATATGGAACATCCGGTTCAGTCCGGCTGATCTCAACATTACTCAGATCCTTGGTTTTAGTACTGTAAGTGTAGACAGTCAACTCTCCAGTCTTATACTCCTCCAGTTTATTTCTTTCTGCTATTCGCTGTGCTTCGCTCTGGTAATTCTTGATATCAAAACTGTCAAGCCGATACTCACCTTTAAACATCGTATCTTTAATAGTGTAAGGTACAATACAGGTTGATACTTTTTTATTAAAGCTTATTTTGCCATTATCATCTTTGTCAAAAAGAGATTTTTCTCCTATTTTGATATTGCTTATATCTAAAACAATTGGACGAAGTGCGGTTGAACTGTCTGCCATTATAACCGGCAAATGTGTAGGAATATCATCAAATGTTCTAATGTCACCCACGTTTGCCTTCATTTCTCCAACAGCATGGTACGCAACTGAATACGGAAGTCTGTTTTCAAGTGAACTTCCGTTAATTGCATAAAAGGCCGAGGTGTCAGTGTCATTTGCGGCAACGATCCCAAACATATTATCCTTAATCTCTTGTTTTTGCTTAAACATACCATAGGAAATCAAATCATCATCTGAATAATGAAAGTTCTTAAATTCTCTGTTTTGTGTTACTATTTCGTCACCGCGTTCGAGATATTTTAAATAAAATTCATCCTGTTCTACTGTTGACCACTCAGTCTTTGCTGTTGAACCGATAATTTTCAGCCACGTATCGCCTTTCTCTATTTTAACAATATAGTACTTTGTGGCATTTTCAACAGGCTCCCATGAAAAATGTCCTACACCCTGATTGTCAACTGAAAAAGATACTACAGGCTTACTGATAGTCTTCTTCACTGTAAAGCGGGTTACAAGAGGTTTTTCCAGTTGTTTTCCTGTTTTAGGATCAAGTTTCTGGACAATGAAATACTCATCACTTAATCCCCATTCGCCCGATTTGGAAAACAGCACTTCTTCATCGTTAAAGATACCCATTCTTTCAGTACGTTTAGGCTTAATGACAAACCTTCCCTTATCATAATCAATATCCGCATCAATTGCATTAAAGGTAAGACCCGGCTCGCAAAATACTTCTATTGCCTTGTGATAATCAAGCTTTGTTTTAAAACCTTCAAGTTTTTTCAGGTCATAGCCTGTTTTTATGTAAAAAGTCTTTTTAGTATTTACATTGAGTTGCGGCTTTGTATACTCATATGGCATATTATCACCAAACTGTTCAGTTTGTGCAACTTTACTGCTGTACTGTGCATTGTCGCAGGCAACCCCAACAATTATTAAAACAATAACTGAGGCAATAAGCAATAATCGTTTCATAATAACGCCTGAAACGTATATATTAACACTGGTTTCTTTTAGCATATATCCCCCTTTAATTGACTAAAAAATAATAATATCTTATTTTATTATAACTTTTTCTTTGTAATATGAAAATAGTCTTTTAAAGGTTAACAGGAACTTGTTAAGCAGGAGTCCATTTTCTCCTTAGATTGTGTAGGGTTTCACAGACTTCGCCTTCTACAATAATCACTATCAGCATATTTATACTGGTTATGATTCGAATAGATAGGTATTTGCTTTTTTCATAATATCATGTAAAATTCTGTTTTTCACAACTAAAAGCAAAAAATTATCCAAAATAATATCCATT
>CAYXPB010000216.1:0-4730 GCA_964466645.1 uncultured Acetivibrio sp.
CCGATGAAAACCGCAGAGAATCCATGAAAAGCTATCTGACAATTTTTGAGGATGGCAAGCTGTTGGTGCTCGCAAAAGAAATCGGTGCTGAGGATAAAGTTGTCGGTGACATTCAAAAGCACTTCGGTGATGACACCGAGGGATTATGGCTTTGGAGTAAGGAAACCGGTGAAGGACAAATACGCAAGGTAATCAGGGAATATGAGTTCGTAAAAAAGAGTAATGAACTGTTAATCAAAGATAGCTCCTCTGTCGTCGCTTCCCTTGCAGCGTGGCAAGAAAAGCTGAAGTTCATTAAAATTTCCCATGAGGTTGTGCGGGAAAATCCTGCATACATACCTTTTACTAATGTTCTTTTTAACGTCGCAAAAGGCGTAGGTAGAGACTACCTAAAAGAGTTTTATGAAGCATTGATAGAACATGGGGAATCCGTGATTGAATTCTTAAAGAGAGACAGAGAAGCGTTTGCTAAAGTTTGTGCATTCCAATTGAAAGGGTTATCTGAGCAGGAAATAAGCGACATATACAAGAACATCCCTAATGGCTGTTTTTCTATGGGGAAACATGAATACTTGCAGAAGATAGAGCATATTGTGAATGATTACAAGAGCAATCTTCTCAAGATGCAACTTCGCAACTTGTGGAATGGAAGAACAGGAACAGACTCCCCTTATCATTGGTCGACTAAATTTAAGACTCCTCTTCTTTCCTGCGTTCCGGCAGACAAGTGGAACGATTACAAACGTGCATTTGAAGCTATTAACCATCAGAATTCTGAAGATTCCGATATAAAATTTGCCTTGGAATTTTTAACCGCAAACCCTGTCTGGGTTGACATTACTAATCAAGAGAAGATTGACAAGGCTTTTGTAAAAGCAATCCTCGGAAACTTTAAATCGGTATTGACTGACTTGAATGAAGTTCGTGAATATCTTTTAAAACACACGCAGGTTAGTGTTTATGATTGGGGGGGACATCAGGAAATCAATAGGCTTGTCAAAGAATTGGCTCAAAGCAAGTACAGCGAAGAACCTTATGAGAGGGTAATGCGGCGCATCGACAGCATGGACGGTGATAAACTGAAAGAATACTTGAAGCGACTTGTCAAAGGAAACATGATAGTCGGTATTGAAATCTTGGAAGACGGCGAGGAGGGTTGAACTTGAACGACTGGATAACAAAAATTGAAAAGTATTTCAGCGGAACATCACAGTACCCGCTTCTTGTCGTCCTGTCTTCCGATGAGTATAAAGAAGTTCTAGCCGCATTTTCGAACACGCCCAAAATTAAGGTGAGCGATTATTGCGTCGGTGCTGATAAAGAACCCGATACAGTCCAATTGGAATATGATGTGTGCCGTAAAACGGGTAGACACCTTTTAATAGGGTTGGGCGATTATTTGGCAAGTAAAGGCAACATAGCGAAAAAGACCTTGTCCCCATACAAGGACTTGGTTCTTCAAAGCGATGGCCGTGTTGCTATACTTCTTTCGCCGCATATGTACCCAGTCGCTAAGGAAATCGTGGATGGAGACCCAAGAGTCAGGATGAGGATTCTTCTTCCTAAAGTTGCTCCTGCTGTAAATATGGTAAATGACAGTACGCTTGTTTATGGCATTAAAGCGTATTTGGAAGCTTGTGAAAAATGTGAGAGTGTTGGAAGTGTGAAAACCGCACGAAATATGCAAAACACAAATGTTATCAATCCAGAGAACGCTTTCTATGAACTTAAGCATAAATTCCCCAACGAGTTCAACAGACTCTCTCAGAACGCTGGTACCCCTGAAAATTGGGGCGAATTGCTTATGAACTTGAATAAAACTAATAAGAGCATGGTTCAGTATTTGGCGGCTCACGGATTTGAGTCGCTTGAGTATATTTTCCTTGAATACGCAAAAAGGAATAACTATAAGGCTTGGCTGTATTTCATCAACCTGAAATTAAATACAAACAGTCAAAGCTACTTGGGGTTCGTTGTGGCAAAATCAGATAATCTGAATAGCTTGTTTCAGTCTTCAAAGACTGCCATTCTTGACATTGCAAAAAACGACAAGCGATTCAAGCTGTTTTACGAGCAGAGAAAGACGATGCTGAAAGGCTGTGCAGATGTGGATATGGCAGATTTTGTGCCGAAAATTCATGTTCGCGGAGCAGATAGGATAGCCTACTTAACCGATAACACAAAGGTTGAGCGGCAGGCTGTGGTTGTTTCATTATGTGAAGGAGCCAACAGCGATAGTCTTGAGGTAAGTTATCCTGATTTGTATTTATATCTTCGGGACTATCAATTCGAAGACGACAAGTTTACCAAGTATTTCGCGGCATATAAAAAGTGCAAACTGGAAAATAGAGTTAGCGACGATTTTGCAAGCATAGTAGCTAATTATTCAGCAACCCGCCCATATAACTCATTACCGGCACGTTCATCGCTAATTTCAAGTCTGGATGATGGCAGTACTGTTTTAATATTCTTGGATGCATTCGGTGTTGAATACTTAGGGTATGTCAAAGAAAAGTGTTCCGAATTGAAACTGCGTTTTAATGCGAAAATAGCAAGGGCTGATTTACCGACCATAACCTCATTAAACAGAGGATTTTATGACGAGTGGCGTGGGAAAAAGGAAACCCCGATTAAGGATTTGGACGAATTAAAGCATCACCCAGAACGTGGATATGATTTCAACAATTCGCCTTATCCAATCCATCTGGTGGAGGAACTGGATGTTATAAAAACCGCTCTAGAAAGGGCAAAGATAAAACTTCTAACTGGTGAATGTAGAAGGGTCTTAATCGTTTCAGACCATGGAGCGAGTCGCTTGGCGATAATTAGTCCAGATGTGCAGGTACCCAATAATAACTGTGAAGCCAAATCAAGCGGTAGATACTGTATAGGAGACGAATTACCCTTTGCTAATAATATCGTTGCCGAAGTTGATGGCGAACATGCTGTAATCGCTGATTATTCTCGCTTTGAAGGATCAAGGGCGGCAAGTGTTGAAACACACGGTGGGGCAACCTTAGAAGAAGTTCTTGTTCCAATAATAGAGATAACGTTGGCGTACAACAACATTCAGGTCACACTTGAAAAAAACGTTATTGAAATCAGCTACAAGACTGTTCCTATTCTTATTTTGATTATTACCCCCGATTGTGACAATGTTACCGCGTCGGTTAACGGAACAATCTACAAGGCGGAAAAACTTGAAAAGAGCAAATACAAAGTCTTAATGCCTGAATTAAAAAAGGGCAAGTACACAATAGATATATTTGAGAATCAGAACAAAATTGACAGCAAAGAGTTTACCGTCAAAAGTAAGGGTTTTGCTGAGCGTGATATATTTTAGGAGGCTGTAAAAATGATTGATAAACTTAGAAGGTGCTTCGAAGAAATGGTTGTCTATAAGGACTTGAAAAAGAGTAATTTCTTTTCAAGCCTTTCACTGCCGTCTTTTATGCGCGATTGGCTCTTAAAAAAGTTCATGTCGGAGACGGGCGAGTTCAATCAGGAGGAAATGCTCGGTTTCATACGGCAGAACCTTCCTCGCAAAGAGGACTGGACTGCGATAAAAAGCAAGATTGTCACTGAATTGGAACGAGTGAAATTTTTGGCAAAAGTTTCTGTGGACGTTGACATCAAGACTGGTTTTGTTTCGTTCAATTTGCCGGACTTTGGTTTAACGTCAAAAGAAACCATCATTCCGCCTGAAGTGTGGTATACCTGTTCAGACGATCTTGCTAAGGGACATGAAACCTGGGGTGTTGTCGAACTCGAATATTTGGAGCCTGACGATGAACTAAAACGCAAGGGTAAAATCCAGATGAGGAGTTTCAATAACTTTTGCCCTTATGAGATTGACGTGGACTATTATAAGGATGCTCGTGGCGAATTCACAACGAAAGAGTGGATTGACGTCCTTCTGGGTGCAATTGACTACAATGCATCAGGTTACACTGATGACGAGCAAAAGTTAACTATGCTTACCCGACTGTTGCCTTTTGTTGAAAAACGTCTGAACTTAGTCGAACTCGCACCAAAAGGAACGGGCAAATCCTACCTATTCGGACGTGTGAGTCGCTTTGGATGGCTTTCGTCTGGTGGCATGATGACACGAGCAAAATTGTTCTATGATTTACAAAAGAAAGAACATGGATTGATTGCAGGGCACGACTTTATTGTTTTTGATGAGGTCCAAACGATAAACTTCCATCCCGTTGACGAAATGAGGGCTGCGCTCAAAGGCTATATGGAGAATGGCGTGTATACTGTCGGAAAGGTAGAGGGAACATCTGATGCCGGAGTTGTTCTTTGCGGAAACATCCCAAAAGACAAGATGAGTGAGTATGAAAGTATGTTTGAGGAACTTCCCTCGGTCTTCCACGAATCTGCTTTGATTGATCGCTTCCATGGTTTTATTCAGGGGTGGAATATACCAAGAATGAATGATGACCTGAAAATTTCGGGGTGGGCATTAAATTCCGAATACTTTTGCACGATGCTGCATGAGCTGCGTGATGATGCCAGTTACAGGGCAATTGTAGATGCATTGGTCATTGTACCCGAAGCATCCGATACACGCGATACGGAGGCGGTTAAGAGGATTGCAACTGCTTACTTAAAGCTACTTTTCCCTCACGCTCGTTCAAAGTACGATATCGACTCGCATGAGTTCAAGCGATACTGTCTAAAGCGAGCTATGTCAATGCGGCATCACATCAAACTACAACTTGGTA
>CAYXPB010000216.1:4862-9264 GCA_964466645.1 uncultured Acetivibrio sp.
AATCTGTCTCGCAACGAGATAGGATTGAACAAAAAGCTAATAGGGCGAAACATCGAGAAGTTTCACTGTATGAAGTGTTTGGCTGATTACCTTGAGATTTCTAAAGAGGATTTAGCTGAACGTGTTCAAGAATTTAAAGATGAAGGATGCGTTTTATTCGAATAAAAAATGAGGTTGTGACACATAGTTTCAGGTTTCAAAATAGTCTTACCGTTCTATATTTTTATGAAACGGTTTAGGGAAATTGAATGTGTAGAATTCAATAGGCATATTTTTAAAAACTTAGCAAGAAGCATATTACATGGATAATTAAGCATTGTAATAGCAAGTTGGAAGATTATTTTGCAACAAGAAAGTTTTGATTTTTTAAGCATTATTAATTAGGATTAATGAATGTAAAGTAACCAATAACAGAAGGAAATAATAGTGATTTTATTACTTTTCTGAACATCTTGTTGTAAGCTACTATGCTGAAAAAGTGATACCCAAATCGGTACATAAAAGTAAATTACGCTTAGAACCCGTTTTGGTGTCAAGTGACGTAATTGCTTGACCTGAGCGTTAAAAGCAGTGGCTGAAAGCTTGATGATTTTTAGGGTATCGAGACAGGATGCCCCATAGACGCGGCGAAAAATTATCAAGCTTTTAGCCTACTGCTTTTTGCGAAGGTCACGAAATGGAGTCAGTTGACACTAAAACAATAGAGAATCACCTCTAAATAAGCTCCACAGTACTATGACTTTGCTAATTATAAAGCTATAACTTTAAATAGGCTTTTTCGAAGTTACCTAAATAAAATATTTAATGATCTGTCTTTTGCATTATGTCTACAGATTTAAAAACAACATTCTTTTGTTTTGATTTTACGTTATAAGCAATAATTGCGAATTCACCTGCATTAATTGTATCCATTGAAGTTCCTGAGTCTAATGCTGGCTGCAATTCGATAAACACTATTTCTGAGTTACTCATCCATGATGGATATATATAACTTAACTCTACCATTCCTTCACCATCTTTTCCAAAGTGCAATACAGTAGCACCTTCCTTAAAAAATGCTCTTTCCCCGTCAGGAGAAATTGTAAGAGAGCTGATATATCCATCTGACGGAAGCTTGGTTGGAGATAGGGAGCTAAGTATATCTTTTTTTAAATCATATATTCCAATACCGTCAGATACTCTAAATACCACAAACCTGTTGTTTTTTACAACCACATCATCCTCATTAATATTTGTATCCTTAAATTCAGACTCTTTTGTCTCAGCTTTACCTTTTCCAAAGTTATATTTAACAATATTACCATCTGTAAAAGCTATGGCTGTCTTATGTTTGCCATCTATAAATAAGGGATCAAAGCCTATAGCTACTTTCTTTTCTACATCATAGTCTTTTCCATTTAAGAAATATATGTTTCCTTGAGAAGAAAAAGAAATGAACCCTTCATCTGTTACAAAAATTTTTTCAATTGAAACCCCAGGATTAATAATTGCATATAGTTTTTTCTTTTCAGAATCAAAAAAACTTATATCTGAAAACTTACTTTTATCTGCAAACACATAATACCTGCCATTAAAAGACCAGTTATCACAAATATCTGCGTAATTTCCTTCTCCAAGAACAAAGTAACTACCAGTTTCAGTGTTCAACATATAAATATTGCTTTTATATTCTTCTCCAAAACCCTCTTCAGCAGAGAAATTTCCTATAGCCACATACGTTCCATCCGGATTGAACTTAAACTCACTAATGACGGACCCTTGGACATGATCGGCGTGCATCGCTTTCAAATCTGCTACCCTATATATATGCCCGTTTTTATAACCTACTAAAGAGGCATAGTTTCTGAAGAAAACTTTATTATCATCTGCATATGATACTTCCCAAGGTGCTACCCCCATTCCATCTTCGTTCAATTTTCTTACCAAGAGACTATCCGAGAGTTTCACAGTATTATCAACTTCTTCAATACTTATCTCTCTAGCGTATTGTGGTTTGACTCTTTCATGCTTATCTAACAAACTTGCTGCACTGTTCATTACAATCTCAGAAAGCTTAGGATTTGCTGCTATAATCATGATTATCAAGCTTAAAGCCAAAACAGGAACTGCAACTTTTAGTGAAGGCCTGAATCTATTTATAAAGGATAAAACTTTATATTTCTTTGAAGATGCTTTATACTTATTTAAATCGATACGGGAAACAATGCTAGATACAGGAACATCTCTTATAACATTATCCTCTTTTAAGTATCTTAACAACGCTCTATCATTAGAAATAATTGCACTACAGTTATCACAACTACCTAAATGTTTTTCAAATTCGCTTTTTTCTTCGATGCTAAGTTCTCCATCATTATATCTTTGAACAAAATATTCATCATATTTACATTTCATAATATTCACCACCCTCTAAAATATTGCCGTATGTCTTACAAAGCTTTTTCCTAGCCCTTAAAATCTTCATTTTTATTGAATCGGGAGATTTTCTAAAGATTTCGCCAATCTCTTTAAAAGATAGTTCATTGTAGAATCTTAGAATAATCATTGCTTTTACATCCTCGTCTAAAGATTTTAACACTTTTTTTAGGAGTTCTTTTTGATACAGATTTTCAAGCTGTTCTTCCGGCAAAAAAGTCTTTGACTCTATACTGTAATCATCTAATTCTTCAGATTTTATTTGTTTTCTTTTTTTTGAATCCCTTAAGGTATTAATAGCTACTTTAAATATCCATGTGGAAAATTGCCACCGGTCATCATATTTATAAAGGTTGTTGTATACCTTGACAAATACATCTTGAGCCAAATCTTCGGCATCTTCCCTGCTAACATTCATCTTCATTATGAAGGAAGTAATTTTGCTATAATACCTGTTAACCAGTTCAGTGAATAATTCAGTTTTTCCATTTAGGATTTGTTTTACAAGTGTTTTATCTGTATCCATATTTCCTCCGTGTACTTGGCCATAGTACGAAATTTATTATATCTATAATCTTATACGACAAATCAATTAACAAAGTAACGAGTTAGAACATTTTAACTTATACAATTATACAATATTTTATTTAGTATACGCTGATTATATTGCGGCGGAGTGATTTGCAGGTTTATTTGGATCACTTATATGCCGATTTTCACTAGCTTCTTTGATACTTATATATTTCAATCTAAACACCTCTATAATCATTTTATACCGATATTGGTATAATGTTATTCTGAGTTTAGTATTAGGCCATTTAAAAAATTTACGGAAAGGTACTTGAGGTTATTCCTAAAACACGTCAACTGGCATATAATTAGGTAGTAATCTGTCAAAAGAGGTTTTAAAGAATGATGTAAGAGAAACATTAAAAGGGTATAAAGCAAAGGGGTGTTAATGTGAAAAGTAAGAAAAAAAGGGTCATTAAAATTATAAGTATAGGTTTAATTGTGTTTTTAGTAATATCACCATTGTTACTTTCTTACTTGGTCTATAAGATGAACTTTGGTAACAGGTATGAAACTATATCTTGGATGGAACGTAGTCTTAATGAATTTGAGGGATTAATTTCGGAAAGATATACCTTTGAATCAAATAAAGGACAACAATTGGTAGGTTATAAATATTTCAAAGAAAATGAAAGTGTAAAAGGAATAATAGTTATCGCTCATGGACTTGGAGGGGGAGGCCATAACTCTTATATGGATGTTGCCAATTACTTAGCAACATACGGATATATTGTTTTTGCATATGATGCCACTGGTAATGATGAAAGTGAGGGTGACTCTGTAAAAGGCATTCCTCAAGGATTGATTGACCTTGATTATGCTATTGACTTTATTAAAGGGAACGATGAGTTTGATAATTTGCCAATTATGTTGTTTGGGCATAGTTGGGGTGCATATTCTGCTGGTAGTGTTTTAAATATCCATCCTGATGTTAAAGCGGTTGTTATGGTTGCTGGGTTTAACAAGTCTCTTGACATAATGAAAGAAGAAGGTCAGCGGATAATGGGGGAAAGTATAAGTGTTTTAATGCCAGGTTTCTTTTTACTTGAGAAAATAAAATTTGGTCATTATTCTTCATACAACTGTATCGATGGTTTTGAGGCTTCAAATGCAGGCGTAATGGTTATACAAAGCGTAGATGATAAAATGGTATCATTTGAAAATCATTTTAAAGTGTTTTTAGAAAAATATCAAGATAATACACGTTTCAAATTTGTTCAGTTTGAAGACAGAGGACATGATTATGTTTATTACAATGATGCTTCTAGACAGTATAAAGATCAATTTGACGAGCAATTTAAGGAGTATTTAAATACCTTAAATACGGAATTAACTGCGGAAATAAAGACGACGTACATGAACAAGTACCTAAACAAAACTAAGTTATTTGAGTTTGATACAGAATTGATGGGTAGGA
>CAYXPB010000217.1:0-9241 GCA_964466645.1 uncultured Acetivibrio sp.
AATCTGACAGGAGGGTAATTTTGTGAATACCGAAAAATTAAAAACAAAAGCTACAGGTCTTTGGAAAAAGGCAAGTGTGGGAATGACTACACTTGCTTTTTTGATTCTTAGCAATATGCCAGTACATGCTGACGGAATTAAGGACAGTAAGGTAGTAACAGGAACAGAGAAGTTGATTGGAGATGTGACTACTTGGCTTATGGTTCTTGCACCGGTAGTTTCAGGGCTGCTTATTATTTATTTTTGTATACGCAGATCGGCGGCTGATGAAATGGACCAGAAAAAGTGGAATGACCGAATTGTGGTTGCAATTGTTTCATGCCTTGGTGCAGTTGTAGGGTCTGCAACACTAAATCTGATTATTGGTTACTACAAATAGTTCAAACAGTCATGTTTATGGCATGGCTTTTTATTATTATCACTACAAAAAATATTATTTTCAGGAGGCTCAAAATGAGTAAATTTATGAAAAACGCCAAAAACAAATCTATGTTATTAGCACTTGATGCAAGATGTAAAGTATCTAATTTGTTTGAAAGAACAAGGAAAGCAATTTATAACAAAGATGGACAAGGCACGCTTGATGTTGCAGTAACTGTATTAATTTCTATTGTACTTGGAGCTTTGATTCTTGCAGGTCTGTATCTGGTTCTAAATGGAACAGTACTGCCAGCCATTACTCAGAAAATTAAAGACATGTTTAATTACAAAGGATAAATTTTCTTCATAAGGCGATGTTTTAGGTGTTTCAAAAAAATTCATTAGTCAATTTATATAGTACCAAACCCAATAAAATCAGATTTTTTGAAACACCCATTGACCAGTTGTTTTATTGGAATCACCTTATACATCGCCTTGTTTAGTAAAATATTTACTCCATTGAAAGGGGTGGAGGAAGTTTGGAAGCAATTTTAATAGTGCTCATTATTGCCCTGCTTAATGGCTCTATAGTATATATTGACAGCTTCTTGACGAATATAGTGCCTATGACACTATATTCTGAAAAGTATATGACAGTTGTATCCGGTGTAAATCTGGCAGAAACCTTGTTTGATGTAACATTTGGATTTGGAGTATCTTTGATAGTTTTGAAGTTTCTAAAAAAGGGTTTTGAAATTTATGTCATGTGGACTGATGGGGATGCAGATGAAGAACCTTTATACCTTTTGACCAATTTTCTAAGAGCTTTGGCAGTAGCTATATGTTTTCCAACACTTTATGGTTGGCTTGGTGGTATTGTTGAAGACATGACAAATCAAATTCTCACAACAATTGGAGTAGCTACAGATTTTGATTGGCAGGTATGGGTAACTGGCATCTCATCTTTAGGATTGGTAACGGCAATATTTGGTCTGATATTTTTAATATGTTACTTTATGCTTTACTTTCAATTTCTTATGAGAGGTTTGGAGATTTTAATCCTTAGAATTGGAATTCCAATGGCTTGTGTTGGTCTTTTAGATAACGACAAGGGAGTCTTCAAGTCTTATATCAATAAATTTTTTCAATCAACTTTAGCAATTGTTATTCAAATATCTCTGGCAAAATTAGGTGTTGGACTCATGATAAATATGCATATTTTTTGGGGAGTAGCCTGTATGGTACTAGCGATCAAAACACCAAAATTCTTACAGGAATTTCTGATTGCAACTGGTGGTGGCGGTACGGGAGTTATAAATAATATTTATCATAGTGTAAGACTGGTAGGTATGGCTAAGAATCTTGCAAAGTAAAGGATGTTGCTATGAAATGAATTTTATTGAAAAGGTGGTGCTTAGGCAGTGGTGACTATTGACGATATTTCCGTTGCCATAATCAGTCTTGTTAGAATTGGAGCCGTTGCAAGATTTATTTATTGCATGGTTCGATTATCTGCTGCCGAAGAAGATTCAGCTCAATATAGAAAAAGAGCTAAGAATACAGTGATTTTCTACATAATTGCCGAAAGTATCTGGCAGATCAAGGATTTAATTCTGTATTACTACAAGAGTTAGTGATGTAAAGGAGGACATGATGGAAGAAAAGCTTTATATCCCAATGGGAGTAAAAACTGAAACAGAAATCTTTTCAGGCTTTGGAAGGAAGCAACTTATGCAGTCTGTAATAGGTTCACTGGCAGCTGGAATGGTTGCTTTTATCATATGGATATTTTCACATAGTGTGGCACCAACAATGGTATGTATTTTAGCTGGTATAATCGGCTCAGTGATGATGACAACTAAGGATCAGACCAATCTATCTGTTGTAGACCAGGTTCAGAACATGGTTCGTTTTGCACGAAGTCAGAAGTATTATACATATACTTACGGTGATGAATGGGGCATGATTGACAGAAAGAGCAAATGATAAAAGGAAGGAGCAAATCCAAAAAAATGAATGTGTTGATATTAAAGGGATACTTATTTGCTGTATTCCTTATATTCGCTGCTTTATGGGATTTAAAAAAAAGAGAAATACCTGACACCATTATAGTGCTTATTCTATCAACTGGGTTTTTAGCCATACATCCATGGAATGCAGTTATGGGTTTTATTATGACAGGATTGCCGTACCTGCTTGCAGCAATCTTTATTAAAAAAGACAGTGGTTTTTCAATGGGTGGCGGTGATATAAAGCTGATGGCAGCTTGTGGGTTTGTGCTAGGGATTACTTTTGGCACATTACATAGTATCCTTTCGCTTACAATGGCTTTGATTTTTGGATTATGCTTAAGATATCATAATAGCAATAATAGAATTAGTACTATGACAATGCCTCTTGCACCGTTTTTCTGTGCAGGAGGTATTTTTTCTTACATAGCATTTTATTTGATGACAATTAAAAATTAAGGAGGCAAATGGTTATGAAATTGAACTTTATAAAGAGTCGTACAGTTGTTGGTCTTATATGTATCGTTCTTTCGCTTTTTATATGCTTTATACTTACACCTATGTTTAACAGCGGATTAAAAGCACAGACAGAAATAATAAGGATATCGTCAGATATGAAAAAAGGAGAGGTAATTACCGATGCTAAGCTGGAAGTTGTAAAGGTTGGAGCATATAATCTTCCGCAAAATATTATTAAAAGAAAAGAAGATGTTATTGGAAAATATCTTAATTCTGATCTGATGAATGGTGATTATATTATGGCTTCAAAGATTACGGACAAGCCTATGATTGTGTTTGAGTACCTAAATGATTTGGATGGAACAAAGGTAGCTATGTCTATCACAATAAAATCTTTTGCTGCTGGTCTGTCAGGTAAATTGGAATCAGGTGATATCGTGACACTGATTTCATCAAATTATGACAATATGGGTTCAGCTACCATTCCACCTGAGCTTAAATATGTAAAGGTATTGGCTGCAACAACAGAAAGCGGAATGGACAAGCAGCAAGCACAAGTTGAAACAAAGAAAGAAGACAAAGAAGCTGAATTACCTTCAACACTGACTTTGCTTGTTAATACTGAGCAAGCAAAGATACTTGCTGACTTGGAGCAAAAGGGTAATATTCATGCGACTTTTGTTTATAGAGGCTCTAGTGAAAATGCAAAGAAATTCCTAAATGAGCAGGATAACTACTTTATAGGCAAAAGTACAGAAAATACAATAGATCAAACAAAATAGGAGGAAATGCGATGAGTAGCAAGGGAAAACAAATGCTGGCAGTATGGGGTAGCCCAAATTGTGGTAAGACGGTTGCCTCAATAAAGCTTGCTAAGGAACTTAGCAGTAAAAAGAAGAATGTCTTGCTTATCCTGTGTGAGGATATTTGTCCTGCATTACCAACCATCTATAAATCAAAAGAATCTGTAGATGTTTCCATCGGAGATGTTTTAGCAGCGTCTAATATCACTCAGGAAGTAATCTTAAAAAACAGCATTGCATTAAATAACAATCCATATTTAAGTTTATTAGGCTATAAAGCTTGTGAAAACCCCTATTCCTATGCAGAGTATGGAAAGGATAGAGCAGTTGATTTTTTCGTACTTCTAAGACACATCGTTGATTATGTGGTGATAGATTGCTCCAGCATTTTAGTAGGTAATATTTTATCTACGGTGGCCTTGGAAGTTGCAGATAATGTATTAAGACTTGGGGGATGTGATTTGAAGAGCATCTCTTATTTTATGTCCATAATGCCATTATTGGGAGAGCCGAAATTTAATGCTGACAGTCATATCAAAGTATTATCTAATGCCAAACCATTGCAGGATGTTGAAGAGTACAAAAATGTTTATGGCGGGATTTCTCATATATTACCTCATGTGCAGGATATTGAAGAGCAAGTGGCATCGCTTGCTTTATTTGATGAAATAAAAGGGAAGTCGGCAAAGGATTTCGATAGTTCAATCAAAGCCATAGTTAAGGAGGTCTTTGGGAATGAGTAGAAATCTTGGCCTGTTTTATAATGTAGCAAAGAATAAAAAAGAATTTACTGAAGTTTTAAATGAAATACAAGAATACCTTTCAAGTAAATATGCGACAATAATTGTAAATAATCCGGGAAGTACAGTGGGTTCAAAGGGAAATAACCAGCTAGGAGAGCAAAAACAGCAAATTACTGCTTACATTGCCAAATACCTAGCAGATTATAGTTTAAGTGTTGAAGGAATGAGTGCTGATGAGCTCATTGAGCGGTTATATACGGAGATGGCTGAATTTTCTTTTCTCACCCAGTACCTGTTTGCTACAAATATTGAGGAAATCAATATTAATAGCTGGAAAGATGTTAAGATTACCTATTCAGATGGAAGAGTTGTTCCATCCATAGAGAGATTTAACAGTCCTGAACATGCTGTTGATGTAGTTAGAAGGCTTTTGCATAAATCGGGGATGATTCTTGATAACTCACAGCCGGGAGTTGTAGGACATCTTTCAAATAAAATCCGTATTACTGTTTTGGGTAATCCCATTACTGATTCAGATAAAGGGGTAGCAGCATCTATTCGTATCATCAATCCTCAAAAACTATCAAGAGAAGATTTTATCAATAACAATACAGCTACAGCCCAAATGCTTGACTTTCTAAGTATATGTTTAAGATATGGCCTATCCATGTGCGTTACAGGGAGTACAGGTTCAGGAAAAACCACTCTTATGAGTTGGATTCTATCAAGTGTCCCAAATGAAAAGCGTATTTTTACAATTGAAAATGGATGCCGTGAGTTTGATCTTGTTAGGGAAGATGAAGATGGTAATGTAATAAATAATATTGTACATACTGTCACCAGATACTCCGAAGATAAAAAGCAAAATATAGACCAGGAAAAATTACTTGAGTATGCACTTACATGTAACCCGGATATTATCTGTGTAGGAGAGATGAAGTCAGCAGAGGCTTTTGCAGCACAAGAGGCTGCAAGAACAGGGCATGCAGTTATTACAACCACCCATGCCAATAGCTGTATAGCTACTTACAATCGAATGGTTACTTTATGTACCCAAAAGTATGATATTGCAGATAAGACATTGTATAACCTTGTAACTGAAGCTTTTCCCATAGTACTGTTTGTAAAAAAACTTGAGGATGGTAGCCGCAAAGTGATGGAGATAACAGAATGTGAAATTTTAGAGGATGGCACAAGGAAAATTCATACATTATTTTGCTACAATGTTATTGAAAACACGGTTGTAGATGGCAAATTATCTATCAAGGGAGAATATCAGAAAGTAAATGATATTTCAAAGAGTATGCAACAAAGACTCCTTGAAAATGGGATGCCAATGAGTTTGCTTGAAAGCATAATGGGAGGAGTTGATGTATAGGTGATGTTTTTGATATTGATTGCTCTAGTTGGTTTAATCTTAGGTTCTTTTCTGCTTTTAAATCTATCTATTTTTGAGTTTGCAGAAAATCTTTTCAAGCCATTTCAAAACCGTAAAAAAACCATAAGTAAAAAGATAGAGGAAGTAAAAAATCCAAAGCCCTTAAGAGGAATCAGAAAAACTGTAAAAGAATCAGAAGACGTAATAACACTAATGGGAAAGGGAGCAAAATTCGGAATGGTATTTGCTATCTCATTTATACTTATGGTGGCAGGTATTTTTGCTTCAATCCTGATGGAGAATATTTTCATGATTCCCGTTGCTGCAATAGGTTTATCCCTTATCCCTTTTTGGTATCTGATATTTATATCTTATTCTTTTAAGAAACAGGTAAATGCAGAATTGGAAACTGCCTTATCTATTATTACATCAAGCTATTTTAGAAATGAAAGTATAATTACTGCTGTTCAAGAGAACATAGGATATCTCAATCCACCAATATCCAATGTATTTAAGACTTTTTTGACACAGGCAAATACGATTAATGTCAATGTGAAACAAGCACTTAGCGATATGAAATCAAAGCTCAACCACCATGTCTTTAGTGAATGGGTAGATGCAATGATTGCATGTCAAGAGGATAAAACTCTTAAAACTACGCTCACGCCCATTATATCAAAACTTTCGGATGTCAGAATTGTATCGGGTGAATTGGATTATCTTATGTATGAACCGCTGAAGGAGTTTATCACCATGGCACTTCTATTAGTTCTAAATATTCCACTCATTTATTTCCTTAATAGAGATTGGTTTATGGTACTTGTAGATACCGCATTAGGAAAAGGAATTCTGGCAGTATGCACATTGGCTATTTTTGTTTCTTTAGCAGCAGTGATAAGAATTACAAGACCCATAGAGTATAAAAGATAAATTATGAAAGGGGTTTTCAAAATGATACGTAATAATACAATTAAACAGAGAGATTATGAAAGGGCTTCCAGTCTTTTAGGGGAGCTCTTTGAATTTGATTCAGACATTACAGATGAAATCAACAAGTACATTCAAATATACGGAGTGGAGGGCTTTTTTAATAAGCTCGCAACCTTTGATTTCTCAGTAGATGTTTATGAAAAACTGAATGCTGTCAAGCTTGTTCTTTATGGTCTAGGCGAAGATGTTTTAAATGCAGAATCTATAGATACAAAATCGAAAGCCTTGGAAGGTGGTGCGGTTTTTGAAGATAAATTACGATGAATCACATCTTGCCAGCTTTATAAAGGGAATTACAAGTCTTACAGGACTATCAGAAAGAAAAGTAAAGAAATATGTTTCAGAGAATAATCCATTCAATATATTGGAACATCCAAGCGTTATTGAGCTCAATAAACAACAGCTGGATAAAATTAGTATGCTTAATGAATTCATATCATGCTATAGGCTTCTTAAAATGTACGAGAAAGATAACAAGATGACACTCAATTCTTCAACAAGAGCCGGGGAGTATTTTGTCTCGATTCTAGGAGGAGTCAAGGATAAAGAAAAATTTATTGTTGCGTTTTTAGATAGTGGTAGCAATGTTATTGAAACAAAGGTTCTATCGGAAGGAAGCATTGGTGAAGCTGTTGTGTATCCAAGAGCTGTTTTGAAAGCAGCACTTGATTGTGACTGTAAATCAATGATTATTGCTCATAACCATCCTGGCGGGAGCATGGTTCCTTCTTTACAAGATAAAGAACTTACACAGATTCTAGTCTCAATTTTTACACCGCTTCAGATAAAAGTTCTAGATCACATTATTGTTGCAAATAACAGCTATCTTTCAATGGAGGAAAGAGGAATGATACCAAGGGCAGCAGAAAACATCTATTATGATCCGATCCGTTCAAGCAATGTTTCAGTTGCAAAGGAACTAGAAAAGGATTTTGATATTTCTTTGGACGATTCTACCCAAAGCTTTGATATTGTGGGGCAAGACACAGAGGAGGAAAGTGAATGGGAGAGATAATTATATTTTCTATAATGGTATTTACTGCCTTTTTCATGTCGGTTGGATTATTCAACATATCAGCACATATATTTCATTTGCCAAAGATTGCGACTACAAAGGCAGTAATTAGTGTTGCAAGACAGGACAAAAAGAAAACAAAAAATATAGAAGCAATTATATTTGAGGCAGCAACAAAACTATCAAAATTTATAAGATTGGATGATTATAAAAAAAGAAAGCTTACAGCTACTCTAAAATCGGCAGGACTTAAGATGACGCCAGAAACGTACATAGCTAAAGCATGGATAAAATCAGGGCTAATAGCGTTATTGATTATACCGATACTTCCTTTCTTGCCAATACTAACACCTGTAATCATATTACTTTCTTTAGCTATGTTGTTTAAGGATATGCATGCAGCAGATGAAATAGTCAGACAAAAACGTGAAGAGATTGAGTATGAATTGCCAAGGTTTGTGTCAAATTTAACTCAATCCCTAAAGGCAACTAGGGATGTGCCGGCCATATTAAAGTCCTACCAAAAAAGTGCAGGAGAGAAATTCAAACAGGAGATTGAAATCACCATTGCAGATATGAAATCAGGAAACGAGGAAACAGCACTGACCAGGCTTGAATCGAGAATAGGCAGTGCTATGTTATCGGATGTGGTGAGAGGGCTTATTTCAGTAAAGAGAGGAGATAATGGTCTAATTTACTTTGAAATGTTAAATCATGATTTTAAACAGTTGGAAATCCAAAAGCTAAAATTACTTGCTATGAAACAACCGGGGAAAATCAAGAAGTATTCTTTTATGATGTTAGGATGCTTTTTGTTAATTTATTTAGGAATTCTTGGATATGAAATCATGAGAGCTTTAGGGAATATGTTTTAGAGGAAAGGATGGATGCTATTTGAGGGAGCTAATGAATAAAAAGGGAAACGGCTTTGTGGAGGCATGTGTTGTTGTGTTGGTAATTGCAATGCTTATCGCTGTTGTTATCAAAGTTATGCCAGTGTTTATAGCAAAGCAGCAGTTAGATACATTTGCAAGTGAGCTTTGCAGGACTGCTGAAATATCAGGGAATATAGGAAGTAATACAACTTTGAGATCAGAACAACTCTCTAAAAATACAGGATTAAATCCGACAATTGTGTGGTCAAAGACTGGTGATATTCAACTTAATCAGGAGTTCACAGTTACTTTAACAACAAATGTTAATATCGGTCTCTTTGGAGATTTTGCATCATTTCCTATAACTTTGACTTCTAAAGTAACAGGTGTATCGGAGGTATATCACAAATGATTAAATTCAGAAAAATTCTTCTAAATAAAGGAGGCAGTTCTACACCTCTAATAGTGGCTATTGTTCTTGTAATCATTATTCTATCTAGTGCAGCTTTTGAATATATGAGACTTATGATTGTAGCAATGGGTATAAGGGATGCTTAAAGCTGCTGAAAAAGTCATCCGCATGACAACCCCAAAAGAATCTAAATAATA
>CAYXPB010000218.1:0-9202 GCA_964466645.1 uncultured Acetivibrio sp.
AATCCACTGAATTCTATTCTTATCAATTTTTAGAGAATGCAGATGCTGTATTTCCTTTTCCGAAAGGACAGAGAGAAGTTTTATATCCTTCTCTCCTACCCTTCTCATATCCATTACTTGATATTCAAATTCGTGAACCTTGCTATGAATCTCAAGAAAACTATTAATTACATACTCTGTACTCATTGACTTATACGCCTTACAGTAACATCTTTAGCATAATAGTATACCTCACCCTTTTCGTCACACAATATAACATTGTATACCTTTTCTGAATCACTGCTCTTAGTTAGCTTTGCATATGACTTGAACAATCCTCGCTCTTTGGGCACCTTTATCATCCCTAATTCAGCTATTTCGGCTGGTAGAAAAATTTTATCTTCTCCTTCTGAAGCATGAACGCCACACGCCTGCATCAAGGAGTCGGCAAATGCGGGATTAAGCAACAAATTCGGCAGATCATACTTTTTATTTCTTATTTGTTCTTCGCATAATGATACTATCATCATCGCACCTTTATCATTATACTTATATTTATTTAATTTTGCTGACTTCTCATCTATAAACAAAGGCCCTAACTGTATTGCGTTATTGTGATTTCTTCCAAGTTCCTTTAGTGATTCGCTCACTAAACCCTCAATCATGTCATCGGTTTCGATATTAATGGCATCCATCAAAAGCTCATAACTTCCAATTTCTCCCGATATTTTCATTGAAGCGATTTCGACCATTTTTCCAGCTCCGATCTTTGCTTTAAAGTAACTGTATACAACTGTATCAACAGACTGATCGGTAGAAGCCTCGTCTAGCTTCAAAACTATCTCCTGGGCTTTTTCATTAAAGAGCTTCAAAGGGTTATATATCTTTATGTCTTTATAGCAGTACTGTTCATTCTTTCCGTAAATTAAGCTGTGGGTTTGTGCTCCAATTTCCAGATACGCTACCAAAGGTACTATTGGAGTTTTTCCAAGCCTGTGATGATTTATAAGCGGATCTGCTTTAACGGAAAATACCTTGTATACTTTTTCTATTTTACCGTCTCTCTCACTCACCCAATCAATCATTGGTACATTGTTTTTAATGCCATGCCACTTTTCTGACTGAAGAACAGTACCAAGTCCTTTACTTATAACAACTTCGTTTATGTTTAGCTCACTAAATAGGATATTTAGAAATTCTACATTTGCTCTTTCCGGTTCAATTAAGTGAAGCCCCATTCCCTCAGCGTTTTCCCTAACAAACTCATTTCTCCATGCCATGCCATAGTCCTTCCAACCGGACCATGAAATACTTATAGCCCTTATTCCTTTATGCTTGGATGAAACCATAGACATAAAACTACTTATAAAATTGTTTGCAGCGCAGTAATCCAATTGTGCCTCATTTCCAAACCTTCCAGATATGGATGAAAAGCCTATGAACAGCTGTAATTCATTTTTATCTATCAATCGATATAAATTACATAAACCTTTAGCTTTAACCGAGAATACTTCATCAAACTCTTCTTTTGTCTTTTGCCCTAGTAATCTGCTCTTTTCAATACCGGCAGCATGAATCACAACATTTGCCGGTCCATAGTTTGATACCGCTTTGTCAATTGCTGTCTTTAAGGCATCAAAATCCGAGACATCACAGGTATAGTAGCATACTTCACATCCGTTTTCTCTGATCACCTTTAAAAGGTTATGCACTGAAATGGCTTTCGTGAGCTTTGAAAACTCCTTTTGAACCTCTGAAGGAGTTGCCTTCTTGCCTG
Organism: uncultured Acetivibrio sp.; assembly: GCA_964466645.1. Lineage (GTDB taxonomy): Bacteria > Bacillota > Clostridia > Acetivibrionales > Acetivibrionaceae > Acetivibrio. Next base: position 1,757 of record CAYXPB010000218.1, read on the forward strand.
CTTCCTTTAGTTGGTCATATATTTCAGTCTTCTTTTGTTCTAGGACACTTAAATCTAACCTCGAAAGCTCCTCAATATCAGAAGGAATAGAGGTTCTTCCCAAAATTGAAAACTTCGCTTTCGTACTCTTAGAAATTCCACGGATAATTTCCGCTGTTATTCCGTGTCCACCACCGGTAATAATAAAATGCTTACAGTCAAAATTCAAAGTAGGAATAATGTTTGAACGATCTACATTAGCAAGTTTTAAAGTAACTCTTTTGTTGCAATTATATCCTATCTCGTAACTATTAAAGTCTACCTCAAATTCCTTTTTAAGAGTAGAAATCACTTCGGTTGTAAGTTTAGAACCTTTCGGTTTACCTAAATCTATAATTTTCACCTTTGACTTCACAAATTCCATACTAAGCGCTTTATAAAAACCACATAGAGCTCCATAAAAAGGATCAGTTTTCAAAGTATCCTGCTGAGTATAGCCAAAGCATCCATCCATCGAAACTGTACATATAATTCTCAATTCAGGGTTATCAATATTTTTAGAAAGTTCTTTGTAAAAAAGAAATCTATATATACTATTTTTGTCCAATATGTCCTTCTCATCTTTTTTCGATAAATCTTCAAAATCAATATCTTCACCTAAATGTCCTAAATCCAGTACAACATCAATGCCTTTAAAGGAATCTATGATATTGGAGATTTTGCTTTCCATAGCTTCATGGCTTTCCTTCTCTCCAAATACAAATTCACCGATATTTGATGAAACTTTTCCTAAATGTTTTGCCGCTTCTTTAACAGTTTCAGGAACGTCACCAATTATAAGTATGTTTTTGCCTTTAAGATCAAAACACTTTTTTCCGACTTTTTCTTCGACAGCTATTGGGTACTGAAGGCTAAGCTCCCTGTCAAGCATATTCTCAACTTCTTGGGAATTTATATCTTTAAATTTTACCTCCGTCTCCTTCTCGGTAATTACATTTACACTTTTAGCATCTGTTCCTTCAACATAAATATTTTTTATTGCATCAATTAGCGATTTAATTGTTTTAAACTCTGACGGACCGAGGTTTGTGTCTTCACTAATACAGAATTTTTTACTCAATTCAGACAAGATTGTTCCTTGTTTAATAGTATCAACACCTAAATCAGCTTCCATTTCCATATCCTCTTCGAGCATATCTGCCGGATATTGAGTTATCTCAGCAATTATTTTTATAATATCATCTTTAATTGAAAGGCCTTGGTTAACCGGCATTTTATATTCTTTAATATCAGTTTTATTAACTTGATTCCCAATAGATGTTCCCTCTAATTGCGGCTGAACATAGTCCATATTATTACGATTGACCAGATCAATCAGTTCTCCTATTGTACGATACTGTGAAATGCTACCGGTCTCTTTCTCATCCATTCCATACTGTTCACTTAACATTGAAAATATAGTTGCCTGTTTTACAGTATCTATACCTAGATCTGCTTCCATTTCCATATCCTTATCAAGAAGCTCAACAGGATATAAAGTTATATCCGAAATCAGCTTTAGTACTTCAGCCTCACAGCTGAGCTTTGATGACTTATACTTTTCATCCTCTACTGCACTTAAGCTCTGTTTATTATCTTGAAACTTAATATCAGTAGTGGTAGCATTGGTGTTTTGCATAACAAATTCAACCATTTGACCAATTGTATTGTATTCAGAAAGAGCCTCTCCTTCTAAAAGACTTATATTAAATTTATCAGCAATCATAGAAAATATAGTTGCCTGCTTAACCGTATCCACTCCTAAATCTGCTTCAAGTTCCATTGATAAATCAAGCATATCTTTAGGATACTGAGTTACATTAGAATAAATCAAAAGAACCTCATCAATTATTTGTTGTGTATTAAAAGCCGCATCAGCTTTAGTGTTCCCTATTGCGAAATCAACAGTTCTTAAGGACTGTTCAACCAGCATTTCACTTGCAATTTCAGTTACCGGTGCCGCTTCCTTATATCCTTCATCCATAGAATACCTGTTAGATGATTTCTCTTCAGCAACTAAAATCCTGCCGTAATTTTTAAGTTCTGCATCCTTTGAAGAAATCTGATCTATCCATTCTCTATAAACCCTATTATCGACAATCCTCTCATTCCCTTTTGCTATCTTTTGCATGAGATGATAATTACCTTGTCCTCCAAAAGCTGCTACAGCTCTTAATACATAGTCAAACTCGTAGTCTCCGCCCTTTGACAAATTAAGTCCTTCAAGTTCCGGATCTATTTCCTTTATGTTTACAACGGGAGGGATTTTTTGATACTGTAATGCTTTAGCAGATACTGCCTCCTCAATTGATGCACCCATTATGTGTCCAGTCATTCCTTTTGTATTAATGACTTTAATCTCTTTAAACTTCTCCCCGAAAGCACTTTCCAAAGAAGTTCTTTCCATGTAAGAACAACCAGGTTTACGCGAATAAGTCTCGTGAGAACAATATACAAGTTTTGAAGCAATTCTGTTCCGATTTATACAATGTTCGTTTTCCATCTTTGTAATAAATTTGTCCAGTTCAATACAGTGCTTATTAGTATCAATTTTTGACTGATGCCCCGCAACATTAAACATATGAGTCCCTAAAAGGCGACAGATACCATTCATTCCACGTCTTAGAACATCACTTTCTCTTTCAATTACAATACCAGTAGCACCGGAACCTAGAATCATTCCACTTCTTCGATTATCAAACGGAACCGCAGCCTCAAACAAATTTTCGCACTCCGTAAGAGCACCGATGCTTGAGAAGCCTGCACCAAACCATGGTAATAATTTCTTTGTAGTTGATATATCCGCACCTATTACAATCATCCTGCGGGCGTGTCCTGCTCTTATCATATCCTCTGCGACCGTTACTGAAGTTGCATTTGAAGCACATGCAGTATTTATATACATATTTGGTCCTGTTGCACCTATAAACTGTGCAAGCCTGTTATTTGCTTGCGAGGACAATATATTCATAAAATTATGATTAAAGTCATATACATCAGCTTCACCTGGATTAGCCGAAAGCCTTGAATAATACATAGCAAACCAATCACCTAGCAGCTTTTTGATATCGGGATCGCTTACTTTTGAAATAATTGTTTCAAAGAAATTTAATAATTCACGTCTTGTACTTGACCCGAATTTTGCTGCTGTATATTTTGATACTTCAGCAATTACAGATTCAATAGGCCACAGCCCATTTGCATAGATTATACCAGTATCGTCCTGCATTTCTTTCGGCAATACCAGTCTTCCCGGAAGCATTGAACCAGAGGCAGTCTTTTTATATTCTCTGACAAGAGGAATACCTGCATCTTTTAGTGCCTCATAACCTGCCGCAACACCGGCACATATTACTTGAGTCATTTGGACTAGTATTTTCTCATCAATGAGATAATCGTTTATCATGTCCATTTTACCGAATTTTCCAGCGAAATGTATTACCTCATTTATTGATTCGATTTTCTTAAATATAGTTTCCTTCTCAGTTTTTATAAGCCTTGTAACATTCAAATCATATATACTTCGAGCTTCATCATCAGTCAACATTTCAATCATGTTTTTGCCTTCTGATATATAGTCAAAGTTATTGTCGTCAAAAGCCTTTTTGAAGGTACCTGGCAAACCTACCGATACACCACTGTACACTAAACTTTCTTTAGTATTCTCTCCAATATTTTTGGGTTGTGCAAACGGCATATCCTCTCTATTTATTACAGAACTGTCTTTTGTTAGTTCGTGGTTTTGAATAGGTTTATCCAAAGTAGTTGTATCAACAGGTTTAGACTCCACTTGATATACCACAGTACTTATGTTTTCCTTGTGCAAACCTAAAATATTGTTAGAAGGAACATAATTCACCTCAACCCCATGGGCAAACAAAATAGCCATGGCTTGCTTGAACGTTTCCACAGAAGATTTACTTTTACTATCAATATTTACTATCTTTACATCTTTGTCCGATAGTATAGCTTTGACAAGATTAGTCAAAACATTTGACGGTCCTGCTTCTATAAATACTCTAACCCCTTCTTCATAAAGCTTTTGTACTGAATCGGTAAATTTAATAGTCGATAGAATCTGTTCCTTTAATGTGTCCTGCATTTTATCAAGGCTTGATTTACTATTGTTATAAAAATCCACCAAATGGCATGCCATTATCTTGTACTTCGGACTATTAAACTTTATTTCTTTTATACTTTCCCAAAATTCATCTGCAGCTTTTGACACAACATCTGTATGAAAAGCATGTGATACATTAAGTTCGGTATATTTATAGCTTTCCTTGCCCAAAAACTCAACAAACTTAGCTATTTCTTCACTATTTCCTCCAACAACAGTTTGCTCCGGAGAATTTATGTTTGCAATGCTTACTTTAAAACCGTTGTTTTTTATTATTTGTGCTACCTTCTTTGCTTTTTCCTTTACACTTACCATCTTGCCCCGTCTGTCCAAGTCAATTCTGTCAAAGGAAAAACCCCTTTCACCCACTATATTTATAGCTGTTTTCAAGCTTACCGCTTCACCAGCATAAAGAGCAGTAATCTCTCCTAAACTGTGTCCTATCATATAGTCAGCTTTGATACCTGCTTCCTCAAGCAGTTTATGCACTGCCATATTACTCATAAACATTGCTGGATGAGTGTTTTTCGTATTTATAAGCTCTGCCTTCAATTGTTCTTCATCCTCACCAAATATCAGAGGCATCAAAGAGTAATCATACTTTGCTTTCCACATAGCATCAGTCTTGGTGTAGAAAGACCTCACCATGGAATAATTATCGTAAAGCTCCTTTAGCATGTTAGGGTATTGAGATGCCTGTCCCGGGAACATTAATGCAATTTGAGACGACTCAGTTTTTGTCCCATTCCCAATATAAATTCCCTTTAGTCCGAGTAAATGAGAATCCTCTAGCTTATTCTCCCTTGTATACTCTTCTATCGAATTTAATTTGTCTCTTAATTGTTCCATTGAAGAAGCACAAATGGATACACGCCATTGATTGTCAGTGCAAGTTGACAAATTATTTAAATATACAGCTTGTTCAAAGGATACCTCCGATTTGTTTTCTATAAAATCTCTTATGGTTGCGCATAGCTCCTCTAGTGAATCACCAGAAAAGAATACTGCTTCCTCCGAACTATTTCTAACATCAGCTTTATTTCTATTATAAAAAGTATAACTCTTTTGTAAAAATTCCGGCCTAAATTCCTCAATACAAACATGGCAATCGGTACCACCAAACCCAAAGGCACTTACATTAGCCCTTCTAGGGTGTAGTGGGTCTTCAACCCATTCCTTGTTGTCCGTCAATATATAAAAAGGAGAACCTTCCAATTGAAGTTTTGGGTTTATTTGCTTAATATTTGCAGTTGCCGGCAACACTTTATTTTCTATTGCTAAAGACGCTTTTATAAATCCTGCTATTCCTGCAGCGTTTCTTAAGTGACCTATATTTGACTTTATTGAACCTAACCCACAGTTATTTTCCTTTTTTGCTCCAAGCTTTTCAAAGGCTTTTTTCAATGAAGCTACTTCAACTACATCTCCAACAATAGTTCCCGTTCCGTGGGCCTCAACCATTTCAATGGTATCAGCAGAATATCCTGACATATTACAAGCTTCCGTTATTACCCTTATCTGACCTTCCTCACTCGGTGCTGCAATATATTTACCCTTACCGTCACTTCCAATACAATAACCTGATATAATAGAATAGATATGGTCTCCGTCTCTTAAGGCATCTGAAAGCCTTTTTAGAACAACTATTCCTCCTCCAAGCCCCATAGCAAAGCCATTCGCCCTAGAATCAAAGGGGTAAGAACCGTCCGGTGACAAAGCATTTATTCCGCTGAATGCAGCTAATCTGACTTCTGTAAGGGTTACTTCCGAGCCGCCCGTAATAACCGCATCATACTCATGGTTTATAAGTCCTAAGACACTCTCCGAAATTGTCAATAGTGAAGATGCACAAGCACCGTCAACTACATAGGAAGGACCCCATAAGTCAAATATATTTGAAATTCTACCTGCCGTTATATTCTGCAAATAACCTGTAGTAGAATCTTCTGTTATTTTTTGTGTTTCTTTTAGTATTTCATCCGATACATCTTTGAGAATCTTATCCATCTGGGGTAATTTACCACAAACCTCAGAATGCTTAAGTATATGATTCTCAACATTGCTGAAGAACATTCTTCTCACAACATTTTCAAATTTGGTGCCTGGGGCTCCTGTACAAAGAATAACAGCTGTTTTTTCTTTTGGAAGATTGGTTTTCAACTGTTCCATAACCTGATCTACGCAATATACCGTAGCCTTTTGATTAATGTCCATGTAAGCACTAACTGCCGGTGGAATTTTATATTTTCTGCTAAGTGCCATAAAATCAAGATCATCAGGAACTGCTCCAACTTTTGTATAGGTCTTATCATTCTTATTTGACTTACCGAAGACCTCCGGTTTATAAAATACTGACTTATTAAAAAATTTATCCGGTACTTCTTTGATTGAAATCCTTTTTGCTAAAATATTGTTCCAAAGCATATTTATATTAGCAGCATCTGGCATATAGCAGCCCATTGCCACGACAGCCACTCTGTCTGCAGGATAGTAATATTTAGTCATTCTAAAACCTCCAACTATTCAATAAAAAATTAAGTAAAATTATTCAAGCCATGAAATAGGTTATTTCTATTAAGCTTCAAAACAAGTGAACAATCCTTCTATTGCATTCTGTATTTCTCTAAGTCGGATTCTTTTGCTTGGAAGTTTTCCTCTAAAGGTCGATGAATCTTTATTCTAGCAATCCTATTTCACAGGTAGAAATTGTCTTTCTCTATATTGTTTTATCCATATTCTTAAGCGCGTTTTTATCAATCTTCCCAAGGTTATTTCTTGGAAATTCATCAAGAAATTTAATACACTTTGGTACTTTAAAGTTTGCAATCTTCGCAGAAACATACTTAATCAAATCTCTTTGAGAAATTTCTGCCCCATCTTTTAATACTACAAAAGCCTTTACTACTTCTCCATATACATTATCTTCAATTCCTACCGCAGCTGAATCAACGACATCTTCATGTGAGTTAATTGCAGCCTCTACCTCAAGGGGAGAAATCTTAAGACCTGCAACATTAATAACGTCCTTCTTTCTGCCACAAATCACAAAAGATCCATCACTTCTTCTATATCCATGATCACCTGAATACATCCATCCGTCTCTAAGTCTTTCAGCTGTTTCTTCAGGTCTGTTTAAGTATCCTAACATTAAGCCTCTTCCTCTAATCCTAAGCTCACCTATGACTCCATCTCCACAAATATTACCTTCTTCATCAACAGCATTAATCTCCAAAATACCCTTTGGAGGAAAACCAACATTTCCTGCAGGTTCGGGTAACATATTCATTCTAGTTGAAATAAGTGTGGTA
>CAYXPB010000219.1:0-9184 GCA_964466645.1 uncultured Acetivibrio sp.
AATCTTGCAGAGGGTATAAATGAATTTGACGGTACAGATTATCAGTTCTTTCATACTGGCGGCCAAGGCACACATCATGTCTGGGACTCAAAACTTTTTAACTACGGAAAATATGAAGTAGTACACTTTTTATTATCCAACATCAAATTCTGGATTGAGGAATACCATTTTGACGGCTTCCGCTTTGACGGTATAACCTCTATGATTTACCATGACCATGGCTTAGGAACGGCATTTGACAATTATAACAGGTACTTCAGTATGAATACAAATGTTGAAGCCGTAACTTATCTCCAATTTGCAAGTGAACTTATAAAAGAAATAAAGCCAAACTCCATTTGTATTGCAGAGGACATGAGTGGAATGCCAGGAATGTGTCTTCCAATAGAATATGGAGGAATCGGCTTTGATTTCAGATTAGCTATGGGGATGCCCGATTTTTGGGTTAATACATTAAAGCTCAATGATTACGATTGGGATATGCAGGCTCTGTTTCATGAATTATCTACAAGCCGTTACATGGAAAAACGCATAGCCTATGTAGAATCGCACGACCAAGCCTTAGTTGGAGATAAAACCTTTATCTTCAGGATGGCAGACAAAGAAATGTACTGGCACATGAATAAGGAAAGTCATAACTTAGAAATCGAACGTGCAATTGCTCTGCATAAGATGGCCCGATTCATTACCATTTCCCTTGGAGCAGAAGGATATTTGAATTTCATGGGCAATGAGTTCGGACATCCTGAGTGGATTGACTTCCCAAGACACGGTAACGAATGGAGTTTTAAACACTGCAGAAGACAATGGGCTCTAGCTGACAATGAGCATCTGAGATATTACGATTTGAATCAATTTGATAAATCCATGATAAATTTCATGTCGGATGAAGGTCTTGTGGGAGGTGGTGTACCTCAATGTCTTTGGATAGATCAGGATAGAAAATTAATTGCCTATAGGAAGAGAGATTTTATATTTATTTTTAATTTCCATCCGACAGAGTCATATCCTGATTTTGAGCTTCCCATTCATCAAGATGCCCGTTTTCAGGTAATCCTTGACACAGATGACACAAAGTTTGGCGGACACGGTCGCATCTCTCATGATGCGGTTTATGAAACTCACAAGCTTAATATGAACAATGACTTCACCGGAATTTCCATATATTCGCCAAGTCGAACGGCAATGGTATTAAAGAAAATTTAGCTTATATAATACTATTTATAAATGTTTTAATTTATCCTTCCATAGATTTTGTACTAATACTAAAATCTATGGAAGGGACATTATGTATTATGCTTTTTGTTTTTATAAAGCAATAGGCATATATTGGATTGCACAACATTTTAAACACTCCATATTTATGTTATAATAAAGTAAATTTTCGCAATTTAAATTCAAATTATTTTGGAGAGAATTATGAGCTATAATTTAAACCTTATTCCTTGTGAAGAAACTATTGAAAATGACATCGTCAAAGAAAAAATCATCAAGTGAATTGATCTAAATGCAACCGCATAAAGTTTTTCAGCACAGGAATTGTTTTTATTTTCTTTTATATATAAATGCTTGTTATCCCTTTCCTAAAAACCCAGTCAATAATATTTGTAAAAATAACTATTATTGACTATCCCAATTTTTAGGTTTACAATAAATTATAGGGAGAATTTCATATTTCTTTTTTAGTATCAAATGCAATACATCTTCGATATTTTCTATATTCATTATCAAACTTTATTTCTCCATATAATCAGGATAAGTTTTAGTATTTATACTAAAGCATATTGTTTAATATGCTTTCCTAGTTTAAGTTAGGAACTATTAAAATATAAGTTTCTACTCTGGAATAACGAAATACTTGAATTGGTAATATTTTAAATATACAAGAATATAAAGTTACCTTTTCGTTATTCCTTAGTAATTATGTTCATCAGATTAATAATAATTTTGGGGAGGAAGAATTACATGAAAAAATTAATTACCGAGGTTTTAAGTATTGTAATGCTTGTTACTATCTTATTAACAGCATTCAATATGGGAACAGTCTCTGCTGCGTCTAAAGCATTAACACTAATTCCTGATAACGGATTTGAAGTCAAAATAGGCTCAAAACAAGTAAATATCGGTGATAACATAATAGTACCGATTAATTTTTCAAATATTCCCACAAAAGGAATCGCTGTTTGCAGCCTGACTATTACCTATGATCCTACAAAGTTAGAATATATAGCTTGTGATACTGGTGTAATTGTTAAAAATCCCGACACAAACTTTGGAATAAATAAAGTGCACGATGGTATGCTAAAATTACTCTTTTTGGACAATACAATGTCAGACGAATATATAAGTTTGGACGGGACGTTTGTCAACCTCTCCTTTAAAGTATTAAATACTTATAGTGAATCAACTTCTATTCATATTATACATTCGAGCTTTGGCAACCTTGATCTTAACCCTGTAAATCCAATAATCGTTCCAAGTGTAATTGATATTTCCCATTCATTAGTAACTCCAACAACTCCTTTTGACGATCTCTTTATTAACACATATTCGGTTGAAGGTAGAACTGGTAATGTTGTAAAAGTACCAATTTATTTAATAAATGGTTCGTCCCATGAAATAGATAGTTTCGATTTTTTTGTTTCTTATGATAAAACCAAACTAGAGTATCTACCCTTAGAGTCTAGCAGTCTTATTTCAGATATGGTATTATACAAATTCTCTGAAGATAAAATTAAAATAATTAAAGCTTCAACTAATATTGAAAGTGATAAAAAGATAAGGGAATATGAAGAAATTGCAAGCATTGCCTTCAGAATTTTAAGCCCCACTTCCGAATCAACTCCAATCCAAATAAAAGAAGCTTTTTTCTCCTATGACTCAAGTAGCAATAATTTTGCGACACTAATAAATACCACAGCAAACTCAGGTATAGTTAATATTATTGGTTCTGATTCACCTCCTACAAATTCATCTTTTCTAATTTCCGTAGATTCAAAAGATGTAAATACAGGTGATCTAGTGACAATGCCTATCAACTTTATAAATGTTCCTGCTAACGGAATAGGTGCTACCGATATGACCATCAATTATGATCCTTCACTGCTTGAATGTGTTTCTATAGAAGCTGGTGAAATTGTTCCATCACCTGAACTCGACTTTTATAGTAGCAACCCATCTAAAGAAATTATAAAATTGCTTTATACAAGAAACTTTATAGATTCCTCTTACATTAATAGAGATGGAGTATTTGCAAACATTACCTTTAAAGTATTGTGTACATATGACAAATCTGCAAAAATTACTTTTTCTCAGGCAGCAGTAGGAGATAAAGATATACTCCATGTGCCTTTTAAAACCTTTGAAGGCAAGTTCAATATATTAGGAATCGAACCAAAACCAGATTTTAAGGTGGAAATAGGTTCTACTAATGGTTACGCAGGTGACTATATAACTATCCCGGTAAGTTTTTCATATGTACCTGATACAAGAATCTCTACAGTGAGTATGACAATTAATTATGATGCAAGCCAGTTAGAATATATATCTTATGAAGCAGGAAGTGTTGTTCCAGAACCTAGTATAGGCTTATATATAAATGAAAAGACCCCTGGGAATTTATCCTTATTATATCTTAACTATTTTACTAATTCTTCAATAGACTCTGATGGTTTAGTCGCAAACCTTACTTTTAAAGTATTAGGAGACTCAGGCGAATCAGCTATTTATGCAAGTAATTCAATCTTTGGCGATAGAGCTCTTAATACTGTAAATGCACAATTAGTTCCGGGAAAAGTTAGCATTTCAGATTCCCCATTGTCCACCGAGAAAATTGGCGTGTATTACGGAGATTTTTATCAAACGCTCCATGCACCAAGTACATTTTTAATAGTATTTAGGAATATTCCTCCAACTGCAATAGGTTCGTTTAGTATGACAATTGACTATGATCCAACTAAACTAAAGTATGCTGATGCAGCAGAATTGAATATGCTAATACCGGATCCAGAAGAACTATACATCATCAAAGAACTACCCCTAACTATACAAAAAGTTTCTAATAAAAGCTTTAAAGTCCTCTACAAAGCCTCTGATCCACAGGATCTTATTACTAATGAAGATGGATTTTTACATCTTGACTTTAATATTTTATCCCCTTCTACTAATGATGTTTCCATTCAAATTAAAGATGTAACTTTTACAGATAAATATGGAAATCCTATTGATGCAGAGTTATTTTCTGCACCTGTCGCCGAAACGTCAATTGGTACTGTAGAAGCCTCACCAGGTTCAACTGTAGTTGTTCCTATAAATCTGGCAAGTATACCCGAACCAGGTATTTGCTCTACTTTTATGGTTATAGATTATAATCCCGATGTGCTGGAATATGTTAGTTCTATAGCTGGTAGTATAGTTCCTGCTTCAGCATATTCTACCATCAACCCCATTTCATTTGATAATAGTAAAATTCAACTGTTTATTGATATGTATCCTAACTCCTTAACAACAAAGGGAGACTTGGCATATATTACCTTTAAAGTTAAAGCTACCGATGGTTTTTCACCTTTAAAATTTGAATCTGTTCCAGAGATTTTGAGTTCTTCATATCTTTGGTCAAAAGTACTTATAACAAATGGTGGCGTAGAAATCTCTAAGGAAGAAACTACAGGACAAACTGTTTCCGGTTATGTATATTCAGATCTTGGAGGTTCTAATGTATCAAATTACTCCTTCAATGAAGGGTTCAAAGTTGATTTATCAGGAACGAATCTTTCAACATTAACTGATAGCAATGGATATTTTGAAATCAAAAACGTACCCGCTGGAATATATGCGCTCAGTATCAGCAAAGCTAATTATCTTACAAGGCAAATAGAAAACTTTATGGTTCACGAAGATAAAGAGTTATCAAACCCTATTGTATTATGGCTTGGAGATATGGAAATAAACGGCATACAAGATGGTGCAATAAACCTAGAAGATGTAATGGAAATTTGTAAGGCCTTCAATAGTGTGTCAGGAGATGAGCGCTATAAAGAAACTCTTGATTTGAATAAAGATACTGCTATAAATTTAGAAGATGTAATGTTAGTTATAAAGCACTTCAATAAAACTTCTTCAGATTATTAGAAGTTTTATATTTGTCCCCTTTCGTTTTATTTTAGAATAACAAAAAGGTATGGAGAATAAATGTATCCATACCTTTTATTCTTATATAATAATGAGAATTAAAGTTGATAGCTTTTCTAAAGGTCTGAAGTGCAAAAACTACTTGGTGTCGAATTTTCTAATGTTGCTCTTTCCTTAGATATAGGAGGAAAGAAATTACTTCAATTCAAGCGCATCAAGATATCCGTATGCCTTACCAACATATAGTGTGTTTCCGGATTTTTTCACCAAATTGCCCATACCATTAGCACTACCTAAATTATAGTCTGCCGCCTGGTAAAGCAACTTGCCACATTTCGGATCAAGTGCATAGACGTAGCAGAAAACATCATAAAAAACTGTCCAAAGAATATCTGATGATATTGATTGAAAAAACATGTAACCCTTATTATCGAATTCCCATTTAACTTTTCCAGTTTTCAATTCAACACATCTTGCTGTTGAGTACGTGTCATGATCAGCATTATAAAACAACATGCCATCCTCACATATGTACGATCGAGACCTTCGAACCGTACCTTTTAAACTGTAAATTACTTTTTTCTGTTCGAGAGAATAGAAATCAGTAACATCTTTTTCATTGTTACCTAGCAAGGCATATCCTTCAACTGGTAATACACTATCACACGTAGGTAAAGTACCCATTATCTCACCAGACCTGACATCAATCAACTTTATAGAATCTTCACAGGATAATCCTACAATATCGTCCCCAAAATCATTAAAATCGTTATAACCCTTTTGTCCATGCTCTTTAACGTCTATTATCCATTTCATTTTTCCTGATTCCACATCAATTGCTTTAACTTCATTACCAGCAAAAATCAGCAACATACTCGTTATACATGTTTGAAAGTTACTGCCAAAATCACACTTCCAGGCCAAATCTCCTTTTACTGTATCAAGAGCCTCAACAGCTGTCTCACTTGATATAATGAGCTTTTCACTGCTCCCTTCTCCATTGGATATTCCGATTAGTGAATAATCATCAGGAAACTCTTTATTCCAAATAATTTTACCACTCATTAATTCCATAGCTATCAACTTGTCGCTACTTTCTCCACCCCATCTATCAAGGTAAACAAATATTATATTAGTATAATTCGATACTCTTTGGTTTTTCTTTTATTATAAAATGTATATAATTATTTTCATTAACTTTATGTTTATTACTTTCAGAGTTATCATTATTAATATACACTTTTAAAATAGCTACCATGATATCGAAGCAATTTCTTTGGATATTGTTTTGTCGTTCATTGCTTTTTTATCAGAAAAGAAATATACATCACAAGGGAAGGCTAATATACTGTATACACTTAGAAGTTTTTTGCATGTCCGGAGATTTCTTCTCGTCTTACCTGTAATCCAATGCCCCTATTAGCAACAATAAAGGATGTCGGAGTTTTTCGGCATAGTATTTTCTCCGACAGGGGTATACAATATACTTGTAAAGCCTACAAGGAAGCTACAAGACATTTTGTGAATAGTTATTCAAAGAAGGCTTATCCTTGGGATAATGCTTGCATAGAGTCATTTCACGCGTTAATAAAAAGGGAATGGATAAACCGATTTAAGATTGTGGATTATAATCATGCGTATCGGCTAGTGTTTCAGTACATAGAGACATTCTATAATACGGTAAGAATACACAGCCATTGTGGATATTTATCACCCAATCAACTTGAAGCTATCTACAAAAAGAAATTGGATAAATTATGTAGCAAAACAGGTTGACATAATACTTATATTATTGATGTTGTGAAAAAATTCCCGATTTAACTTGTACTTTTTCTTGACATAGTACCACATTCTGACTATCCTTTTTATTGAAAGTTTAGGTGCCTGCTATACCCCGAGGAGTTTGATGCCATTTGAGTCACAGTTCCTTGACATCATTCGGAATTATTTCATATTCAGAAAAGTATATTAAGATGCCAATACTATACTTTAACTCCTGAAAATTCTGGCTTTCACCAGCCATCGCTAACGAGGCATCATAGCAGGTTTATGTTCTTCACCATGCCTTTAGGAAGCCCGCTCCATCTATTAGACCATGCCAAGTTACCTTGGTTTAGGTGATTCAGGCTACGACTTCACCCCACTTTATACCTGTTTCACTGACAGATGTCCCAGGCATAGGGGAGTATTAGCTCTAGTGATACCTCCCGCAACCGCTGCGGTTCTAACGGTGTTGACTCTACACTGCAAGAGAATTTCACCCTTGAATTTGTCAGAACAGTTCAGTCTTAGACTGGCTTGCTTTTCGTTCGGGTTGCTACGCCGAACTTATGCCGCAACGCGGCGAACTGCACCGGCGATGGAATTTGGTGCGGCAAACTTCATGCTCCTTCTACAGAGGCTTTACTTCTTGCTTTTGCCCGCCCGCACCTTCACAGATACCCTTTGTTATGTAAAGTCGCGCGCCACACGGAGCCAGCGCCATACATGGATGGTGGTGCCTCAAAAATGATCTTAGCAACTTAATTTCTTTTTTCAATAAGCTCAAGTTCAAATCTTTTATGATCTGACCTATACTCAATAATTTTTGCTAATATTATATCAGTTATTTCAAATCCATCAGAATCTAAGTTCAAAAGCCTCTTTTTTGGAATAAAACCTTCTTCTTCAAAATCAATAGATACAAAAATCCCATAAGACCTTACTGAAGTTACTATACATTCCTTAATTGTGCCCTTAGGATACCTTTTATTTTTTTCATCAATACTCAATATATCTTTTGAATGCATTTTAATTTTATCTAGTGAATTAAAACAATCTTCAAGATTATAAAGCTCAACATTACATGAACTGATAAGCTCGCTAGAAATAGATAAATATTGCAGTCTGTAGTCTCTTAAATAATCAAGCATGTCTTCAACATTATAAATAACAGTAGTTCTACTTAAGTATCCATCTCCTATTTGACCTGTAATTCTGTCAGATATTTTTTTAGTTATGTCTAAGTTTTTATAAATTACATCTTCAGAACATGCTGCTAAATATGTAATATTACTTAATAAATAGAGATGTAATATTCCAAATTGAGAAATGCGAATTAAATCAGCCTTTTCTAGTTCATCACTATAGCTTTCTGCTATGATTAATTTATTATTAATTAAGTAGCATAACTCTCTATAAATTACATCTTCTTTATGCCCAATTACTGATAAGGAATTTATTAAAATTTCAGCTTTATGAAAGCCCTTTGTACCACTTGACCCTGTTGAATTTTTCATGTTATCAAGCCATTTTAATATATCAACTCTAGCGAAGGGATCCACCCATTCATCGTCATATTCTGCAGAAAATAAATTCTTAATTTTTGATTCTAGGTCTGAATAATAGTATCTATTTCCGCGTAAAATAGCATTCATCATTGTGAAGTTCGGCATTACATATTCACCTTCAGTGGCCTTTATTGTGAAAATATCTTTCGAAAGTAAATGTCCACTTTTACAAAAATCAATAAATAATTCAATACCAGATCTAGTATCTCTTCCTGTTATACTGTAGAATATGTTCTTGATAAGACTATCTTGTCTTATTGAATTTAATATTGCCTTAAAATATTCTAGCTGCTCGTTATTTTTTATAATTACTTTCATTCCATTTTCTACTTCGTAATTCTTGTTATCTAATACTTGTTTTTCAAGATGGTAAATATATTTTAATCTTAATTGAAGTACAGTTAATAAATCTGGTGGATCAATCCGAAACACCAAATCTTTTATTACTGTATCAAGAGGGGGCACTGTTCTATAAACGTTATATGTTGAATCTCTCAATGGAAGTACAATAAGACAAGAGAATTGATTTCTAAACCATTCTGCAACCTGAAACATAAGTAATTGATCTTGGTTACTTCCTTTGTCAACATTATCTAATACGATAATGCATTCTTTTCTAAAGCGAATCCTTATATACCTAAGTAAACATTTAAGAGTCAAATCCTTATCCTTGGATACGCTATCTTTATAGCATACCACCTAAAAAACAAAAATTCTAAATTATC
>CAYXPB010000220.1:0-2052 GCA_964466645.1 uncultured Acetivibrio sp.
ACTCTGTAGAACACCGCCGCCCACAACTAGGACATCGTCATAAAACACTACCGACTGTCCTCTTGTAATGGCTCTTTGAGGTGTCTCAAACTCTACTCGTACTTTATCCTTTTCAAAAGGTATAATAATTGCATCAGCCGCTTTAGCCGAATACCTTATCTTTGCCTTTACCTTCATAGGTGCTTCAAAAGTGTCAATTGAAATAAAGTTTAGGTCATATGCAATTAACTTATCATTAAACACTTCACTGTCATCACCTAGAATTACATTATTGTTTTCTATATCGAGTCCTACGACATACATAGGTTTTCCAAAGGCGATTCCTAAACCTTTTCTCTGACCAACAGTGTAATATATTAGTCCTTTATGCTTTCCTAGTATTTTTCCTTTTGTATCCACAAAATTACCGGGAACTATTTTTTTATCAGTATTTTGTTCGATAAACTTACCGTAATTGTTGTCATCTACAAAACATATCTCCTGACTGTCAGGTTTTGAAGCAACATTAAGACCAAGGTCTGAGGCCTTCTGCCTTACAACATCTTTACTGTAATCTCCTATAGGCATAAGCACTTTTGACAGCTGCTCTTGGGTAAGATTGTATAAAGCATAGGTTTGATCCTTTGCTTGAGAAAGTGACTTCTTTAAAACATACCTCTTTCTAGCCTCATCATATTCTATGATTGCATAGTGTCCTGTTGCCACATAATCTATTCCCATTGATATTGCTTTATTAAGCAGCGATTCAAATTTTACATGCCTGTTACAAGCTATGCACGGATTAGGTGTTTTGCCTTTTAAGTACTCATCAACGAAATAGTTTATAACCTTATCTTCAAATACCTCTTTAAAATTGAGTACATAATAAGGTATACCAAGACTATTTGCAACTCTTCTCGCATCATCTACTGCTGACAGCGAGCAGCAGCCACCTTCATTAAGCTTGACTTCTTCCGGTGTTTCAGGCCATATTTGCATTGTTACACCTATTACATCATATCCTTTTTCTAAAAGTATAGCGGCTGCTACAGAACTATCAACGCCGCCGCTCATACCTATCATAACACTTTTTTTATCCATCGGGTTTTTTTAGACCTGCCTCTATAGTATTATTTAGTCTTCATCATCCAACTCATGGTGTATATCATCGCAGCGTCTTCCACAGACTCCACATTCGCAATCCTTTTCAAGCCTTCCTGTTTTCACCATATAGTCTTCAATTGCTGCCTTTATAGCTTCTTCAGCCAAATTTGAGCAGTGCATTTTAACAGGAGGAAGTCCGTCTAGAGCTTCCGCGACAGCTTTATTTGTAATTTTAAGTGCCTCTTCAATAGTCTTTCCAACCACCAATTCGGTAGCCATACTGCTTGTTGCAACGGCCGCACCACATCCGAAGGTTTTGAATTTGGCATCCATAATGACGTCATTCTCAATTTTGAGATATATTTTCATAATATCGCCACATTTTGCATTACCTACTTCACCTATTGCGTCGGCATTATCAATCTCACCAACGTTTCTAGGATTCATAAAATGATCCATAACCTTTTCACTATACATATTAATTCCCCCTTTTCACTTTTTCATATAATGGGGACATCTCCCTTAATCTTTCTACTATCGATGGAAGCACTTCCATAAGATAATCGACATCATCATGGGTGTTATCATCCCCAAAGCTTATTCTTAAAGAACCGTGTGCAATCTCATGAACAAGTCCGATAGCTAAAAGTACATGTGAAGGATCAAGCGAACCTGAAGTACAAGCTGAGCCGCTAGATGCAGCAATCCCTTTCATATCAAGCATTAATAAAAGCGATTCTCCTTCAATAAATTCGAAGGAAAAGTTAACATTTCCCGGCAATCTCTTATATCTGTCACCATTTAGCCTTATAAACGGTATCTTTTTTGTAATTTCTTCAATTGTCCTGTCCCTTAACTCTATCAATTTCTTATTATACTGCTCAATGTTCTCTGTTGCAAGCTCAATAGCTTTTCCTAAGCCTACTATTCCTGGTACATTTTCCGTACTTGCCCTTCTTCCTCTTTCTT
>CAYXPB010000220.1:2062-9091 GCA_964466645.1 uncultured Acetivibrio sp.
TTTCTTCCACTGCAACACCAAGACCTGCGATTCCTGGTACGTTTTCTGTTCCTGCTCTACGATGTCTTTCTTGTGCTCCACCATGAAGAAACGTTGTAATCTTGACACCCTTTCTTATATACAAAGCACCTACACCCTTCGGTCCATAAAATTTATGAGCAGAAAGTGATAATAGGTCCACATTCAATTCATTGACATTTATAGGTATGTTGCCAATAGCTTGTACAGCATCGGTATGAAAATAAATATTGTTTTCCTTTGCAATTTTTCCAATTTCGGCAATAGGCTGAATTGTACCAATCTCATTGTTGGCAAACATTATTGTTATCAATATGGTATTAGGCTTAATTGCACTTTTAACCTGCTCCGCAGATACCAATCCATTTTCATCTACAGGAAGATACGTAACTTCAAAGCCATCACTTTCAAGGTACTGACACGTATGAAACACTGCATGGTGTTCTATGGCTGTAGTAATTATATGGTTGCCCCTCTCTTTGTTCGAATACGCAACCCCTTTAATTGCCCAGTTGTCAGCTTCAGAGCCGGAACCCGTAAAAAATATTTCCCTACTCATAGCTCCTAATGCCTTTGCAACTTTTTCTCTTGACTCTTCTATTGCTTTTTTACTTTCCCTGCCAATACTGTATATTGATGAGGCATTGCCATATTTATTTGTAAAATAAGGCATCATCTCTTCAATAACCTCAGGTTTTACAGGTGTTGTCGCAGCATGATCAAAATATATCATTTTGTTCTCCATAATAAGTGCTCCTTACATAGTTTTTAAATTTCTATATATAATGTATTACTTTTTTATTTATTCCCTATAGTTTTTGTATTAAAACATTAAATCGTAGTAAAATTGTAGGAATTAAATATAATAAATATAGGCTTCATCCGTATTACTCTTTTTGTACTCCTCTATTAAATCATCCAAAGTAACAGAATCCACTGTCTCATTTACTTTATCCCTTATTTTTTCCCATAGAATTTTTGTTACACATCTGTCGGATTTTGAACATTTAATCGGATCATCTTCAACCACACATTCAACCGGTGCTAATGAACCTTCTAAAGTCCTTAATATAGACCCTATGGTAATACTTTTGGGGTCATGAGCAAGTATATAACCGCCTTGCGAACCTCTTATACTCTTAACATGTCCTGCTTTTCTAAGGGTTGCAAAAAGCTGCTCTAAATAGTTTTCTGAAATATCCTGTCTTTCTGCAATGCTTTTTAAAGCCACAGGTCCTTCCCCGTTATGAAGTGCTAGGTCAAGCATAGACTTCACACCGTAACGTCCCTTAGTAGATAACTTCATTTATAGACCTCCAATCCCAAGTGCTTTACTTGGTATTTCTAAGATAAGATTAGCACTGTGATCATTTTTTGTCAATAGAAATTAGTTTAAAATGTCCAAAATTGTATGAGTAAAATTCGAATAGGCGAGCAGTGAACAGTAGCTAAACGACCTGCCTGAGCATCTTCCTTAAACCGGGAAAGGGGATTCCCCTTTCAAAATCCCAGCATAGGAATTTACAAAATTAGGTTTTTATAAATTCCTACACTCTAAAAAAGAGGACTATAATATCTTGTATTTAACATATCCGATATTTCTTCCACTGTCTTGCCAAGGGAATTGACTATAAACACACCATAATTTGCTCTTTTGCCCATAGTCATTTCAGGCATGTTATTTCTTGACACATATGATATTTGAAAATTGTTTCCCTCATACACAATTGCATCAATAGGATAACAATAGGTCTCTAAATCCACCACTTCAAAACCCTTTTCTCTAAGCCCGTGTTTAACACTTTCTAGTCCTTTTTGAATAGCAACTATAATAAAAACCACCTCCTACTATAAGTATTAGCAAGAAGTGGAATTAATATACAAATCAATACCTAAGGTGTTTCAAAAAGTTTCATTAGTCAATATATATAGTTCCAACCCAATCACCAGTTATTTTTTAGGAATCACCTAAATTCTCTTTTTATTCATAAACAATACATAATATGCACAAATCGCTATATATACGATAAAACTAGCTTCAAGGAATTTTTTGAAGGTTAGTATATTTATAATAAAAAATACAAAACCAATCAACATAACCCATGCAATTATTCTTTTTTTCATACTTCTCTCCTTTCAAAAATATTAAGTCAAATTCCTTTCCTTTTGATAGAAAAAGGTTTGGATAGACCGAAAATTATATTTATTATACAATATTATTTGCTCTGTACTTCCAACAAAAAGTATCCCTTCGTCTTTTAATGAACCGTTGAACTTCGTATATATATCGACTTTCGCCTCTTCTGTAAAATAAATCAAAACATTTCTACATACAATAAGATCGCAATTTCTCGGATACGGATCAGCTAGCAGGTTGTGCTGTTTAAATTCAACACACCTTCTCACCTCATCCTTTACTCTATATATATTTCCCTCAACAGTAAAATACTTAGTCTTATATTCCTGTGGAAGATTCGCTACACTTTTGTCAAGATACATCCCATTTTTAGCCTTTTGGAGTATATCTTTATCAATATCTGTTGCAATTATTTTAATCCTATCTAAAGGCAGAAATTCATTTAACACCATAACGAGTGTATAAGGCTCATCCCCACTAGAACATGCAGCACTCCACACTTTAAGCTCTTTATTGCTTTGAAGGAGCATTGGAAGTATAATGGTCTTAAGTTTCATCCATTGTTCAGGATTTCTATAGAATTCGGAAACATTAATGGTCATAAAGTTGATAAACTCATTGTATAGCTTGAGATTGACTTTTAACTCCTCTACATAAGGTGCATAACCTTTAAAATTATTCTTACTTATAAGAGAGTCTAGCCTTCTTTTCATTTGCTTTTCTTTGTATAGACTAAGATCAATTCCCGAAATTTTATATATTTCCTTCTTAAAGCCTTCATAATCCATTATCATAGGATCATTCTCCATTCTCCAATACATTTTTTTGTACTTTTCAAAGTTAATCAATAAAATTCGGTCTCCCGTAATCACCACGTATAGTGCCTGTCGGTGACTAATGCAAAAGTATTAATTCTTTGTCAATATTCATAACTTCCATTTGAATAGGTTATTTTTTGAAATGTCCTAAGCGGAATTTTTGAAACAGCAAAATTACTGAACAGTAAGATAAACTATACCATAATTTTAGCATATAATTACTAAAAAATAAAGATATAAGGTGATTCCAAAAAAATAACTGGTCACTTGTTGTTTCAAAAAAGCCGATTTACATTTTCTGCACTGTAAAATATACGTTTTTTTATTTACATCTATGTAAATTTCAAAAAAGGAATAATCCATACGTTACTAGTATGAACTATTCCTTTTTAGTATCAATAATTAAATATAAACAGAGCTTAATCCTTAAAACATCAGATATACTCTATTCATTACCTTTATCGAGAATGTCACCTAAGGTCACTCCCATGTCCTCTTTGTGTTCTGAAGGCTCTTCAACTTTCTCACCATCAGAATTTACACTAGAAGAATTATCGTTATCTTCACCTTCAGGGTCTAAAGGTTTAACCTCTTTAATACTAAGGCTGATCTTTTTGTTTTCTGTATCAAACTCAAGAATCTTTGCATCTACGGCCATTCCAGCAGTCAAAACATCTTCCGGTTTTGAAAGCCTCTTAGAAGAAATCTGTGAAATATGAACAAGGCCGTCTATACCTTCTTCAAGCTCTACAAAAGCACCAAAAGGAGCAAAACGGAGAACTTTAACACTAACGACGTCTCCAACCTTATATTTTTCACTAGCCTTAAACCAAGGATTGTCTTCTGTTCTTCTATAGCCTAATGAAATTTTCCCCTTTTCCTTTTTAATATCTAATATACTTACCTCGACGTTATCGCCGACTTTTAAAATCTCTGATGGATGCTTTATTCTTGACCATGAAAGCTCTGATATGTGAATCAACCCATCTACACCGCCGATATCAACAAATGCTCCAAAGTCTGTAAGGCTTTTAACAACACCATTATAAACTTTCCCAACTTCAACATCATTCCAGAATACTTTTGATTTCTTTTCCTTTTCTTCTTCAAGAATAACCCTTGAAGAACCAACAAGCTTACGCTTCCTATCATTGTATTCAATAATTCTAACGTTAATCGGTTTCTTTAAAAACTCGTTAAGTTCTTTTACAAACTTATCACTAATCTGTGATGCAGGGACAAAAATTCTTACACCTTTAGCACTTGCTATAACGCCACCGTTTACAACCTCTACAACGATAGCTCTAACAGGTGTCTTGTCCTCATAAGCTTTTATAACTTCATCCCAAGATTTTAGAGAATCCAGGTATTTTTTCGATAACAATACGTTGCCTTCACCGTCATTTACCCTTTTAACATATACCTCAATTTTGTCGCCGACTTTTATTTCGTCTGCAATTTTGAAGTCCGGTTCGTCAGTGTACTCTTCCAACGGAATTATTCCATCGGATTTGTAGCCAAGGTCAACAAATATCTCATTACTATTATAACCAATGACCTTCCCGGTAACTTTGTCTCCATCTCTTAAAGTAACCATCGACTTTTCGAAGGCATCCGCAAAATTCATTTCACTTTCTTTTTCATCCATTTCGACCTTTTGTTGATTGTTTAAATCACTCATCTTTTTTATAACCTCCTCGATTACCCAGTCCGGCGTAGAAGCTCCGGCAGAAATACCTATTTTTTTAATTTTTTTTATGTCTACCGGTGGTAATTCACCGGAAGTTTCAACTTTATAAGTAAGAGGGCAATTTTTCTTGCATATTTCATACAACTTTTGAGTATTTGAGCTGTGTTTGCCCCCTATAATTATCATCAAGTCCACTTTTTGAGATATCTCGCAAGCCTCATTTTGGCGTGTACTTGTTGCACTACATATTGTATCAAACTTTTCAATTCTGCTATATTTATTTTCTATATATTCTATTAATTTTTCCCATTTCTGCTTTGATAATGTAGTCTGAGCTACAACGCATATCTTGTCGTTTTTTATTTCTAGCATGTCCACATCTTCAATACTGTCAACTACACTTGCCTTGTTGCTGCACCATCCGTTTATTCCTATAACTTCTGGATGGCTTTTATCACCAGCTATAATTATATCATAACCTTCCTTGCTTTTCTCATTTACTAGATTATGAATTTTCTTTACATAGGGACATGTAGCATCTTTAAGTACTAAACCCTTAGACTTTATATTATCATAAATCTGTGGTATAACGCCATGAGCTCTTATTACTATATGTCTTCCTGATATTACATTATCTAAGTTTTCAATTGTTTCTACACCCTTAGAACTCAATTGCTCTACAACTTGATCGTTATGAATTATCGGACCGTATGTGTAAAGTCCTGATTTTTCTGTTTCAAGCAGTTCATTAACAAGTTTTACTGCGTTATTTACTCCAAAACAAAAACCTGCCGACTTTGCAACAATAATTTCCAACTATTTTTCCTCCAAAAGAGCATATACTTTCGACATAATACTTTCAGATATTTCGACTAACTCACTATTAGTATATTTCTTATTTTTATCTAAATCAATACTAAAAGGCTTACCAAACACAACTTTTATTTTACTAAAGGGCCTATACCGCCCTGAAACAGCTACTGGAATAATAGGGGCACCTGATTTCTGTGCTATTAATGCAATCCCTGGCTTAACTCTGACAGCTTTTGCCGCTTTCTTTTTCATTCTTGTTCCTTCAGGGAAAATGCCCAATATCTCATTATTCTCTAGAAGCCTTAGAGAAGTCTTAATTGCCTCTACATCTGCTTTACCCCTCTTCACAGGAAAAGCTCCTAACCACCTGAAAACCCTAGCGAATAGACGATTTCTAAAAAGTTCTTCCTTAGCCATATAACGTACCAATCTCTTTAGTTTATACCCAATAAAAAACATATCCATTTCACCGTTATGATTAGCACAGAGTATTAAAGAACCAGTCTGAGGCAAATTCTGCATATCTATAATTTTCACTCTGTATAGAAGCGAAAAAACAATTTTTATAAAACCCCTAAATAAATTGATCAACATACGACCTCTATCTGTTCCAATATTTTTACAACCACTTCATCTATACTCATTACTGTTGTATCCAATTCAATAGCATCCTGAGCTTTTGCCAAAGGTGCAAAGGCACGGCTGCTGTCATTCTTATCACGGTATATGATATCCTGTTTGACTTCTTCAAAGGAAACATCCTTAATACCTTTTGACAGTTGTTCATTATATCTTCTTTTTGCTCTTTCATCAATAGATGCATTAAGAAAAATTTTTAATGTTGCATTCGGAAGTACATATGTACCAATATCACGACCATCCATCACAACACTGCATTTTGATGCAATTTTTCTCTGAAGCTCAACCATCTTAATTCTTACTTCTGGTATTACGGCTACATTTGATGCACCTAATGATACTTCAGGAGTTCTAATAAAATCACTTACATCTTCTCCATCTAAATATATTCTCTGTTCTTCGTTTATATATTCAACTTTTATATTTATATCTTTGACAAGCTCTGATAATTTTTCTCCATTACTAGTGTCTATATTTTGCCTGATAGCCTTTAATGCTACAGCTCTATACATAGCTCCTGTATCAAGATAAACTATTTTTAGTTTTTTTGAAATTAATTTAGCAATTGTACTTTTACCTGCTCCTGCAGGTCCGTCAATAGCAATGGTTATATTTTTGTTACTTACCATGCATAATTCTCCTAATGTTTATTTATTGTTCTTCTCCTAAAAGGCATAAAAGAAAAAACGTATAATCATAGTTGCCCTGAATTTATTAAGTTTTTATATCCGGTCTTAATACCTTAGCACCATTTAAATATATGTATCTAATCTCATCATTTCTCTTGTTTGTATTAAAATGCAATAAAACCCTTATGCACTTTTCAAGACTTCCCGGAACGGGAATTTCGCTTGTACACATTAGTGCAATGCTTGTCCACCCAAGGTTTCTAGCTGCAATAGCAGGAAAAGTTG
>CAYXPB010000221.1:0-9087 GCA_964466645.1 uncultured Acetivibrio sp.
TAAAATAAAGAATGATGGGTGAAATTTTTTTTCATATCACTGTGAATAATTCAGGCTATATATTATCTTTTGCAACTTTCCTTATCACATTATAATACATATACTAAAATGTGTAAATAATGAATAACATTTCTACCTCCCCTATATGTGTTATTCTTATTGACAATTCTATGTTATCATTGTAAATTAAAAGAAAGTAACAAGCGTTCTGCATTTTACTATAAGTATTTCTCTGGTCTTCGAAATTTTCATTGTCCTGAAAATTTAGGATTTATAAAGGTCTGTAAAATATATATAGTTTGGGAAATGCAGCCCACAAGGCATAAGAGGTACAAGTCATAAATTGTGTAAGACTAGATATCGGTAATGTTAATCATTCACCAGAAAGAAAGGAAGTATTTTTTTATGATAATAGTAATGAAATCCAATTCTAAAGATAGTGATATTCAGGAAATCTCAACGATACTAGGTTCTTTAGGGCTTGGAGTACATATTTCACAAGGCTCTGAAAGAACAATTATAGGTGTTATAGGTGATAAAAGAAAGCTAAATGATGTTCCCTTAGAGTTAATGTCCGGAGTTGAAAAACTCGTACCTATCGTAGAATCATATAAATTAGCTGGTAAAACCTTTAAACCTGAACCAAGTGTTGTCGTTGTTAACGGTGTTAAAATTGGTGGTAAAGAATTAGTTATGATGGCAGGTCCTTGTGCTGTAGAGAACCATGACCAAATAATAGCCTCCGCGTTCGCAGTAAAAAAATCCGGTGCCCAATTTTTGCGCGGCGGAGCCTTCAAGCCTAGGACTTCTCCCTATGCCTTTCAAGGTTTAGAAGAAGAAGGTTTAAAGATGTTGAAGGAAGCCAAAGATGCAACCGGATTGAATATAATAACTGAGGTTACCAGTGAAAAAGCTGTTGAGATTGCTGACAAATATGTCGACATGTTTCAAGTAGGGGCAAGAAATACACAAAATTTTCAATTGTTAAGAGAAATCGGACGTTCTAAAAAGCCTGTTTTATTTAAACGCGGTTCTGCAACTACCATTGATGAATGGCTTAATGCTGCAGAATATATTATGAATGAAGGAAATTACAATGTAGTACTTTGCGAAAGAGGTATAAGAACTTTTGAAACTGCGACAAGAAACACTTTAGATATAAGTGCTGTACCAGTAATAAAAAACATGAGCCACTTACCAATAATTGTGGATCCAAGCCATGCAGCCGGTAAAGCACAATATATTCTTCCTCTTTCGAAGGCAGCTATAGCTGCCGGAGCCGATGGTTTGATAATTGAAGTTCATCCGAACCCTAAATGTGCATTATCAGATGCCGCACAACAGTTAACACCAGAAGCTTTTAACGATTTATGTAAAGATATTGCGAAAATTGCCGAAATATTAGGAAGAGAGTTTAAACATGAAGATCAATAGTGTAACTGTTATTGGCCTTGGACTTATTGGAGGCTCTCTGGCAAAAGCATTAAAGGAACGTGCAAATGTTTCCGAAATAAAAGCTGTGGACTTGAGCAATCAAAGTATAAATCAGGCATTGTCAGAAGGATATATTTCTAAAGGATATACTGAAATAAATGAGGATGTATATAATTCGGATTTGATTTTTATTTGTACACCTGTAAAAAATGCAATTGAGTACATTGAGAAACTATCCAAAAGGGTTAATGACAAATGTATAATTACTGATGTTGCAAGCACTAAATCCGAAATTGTAAGCTATGTCAATTTAATGGATAACCCGCCCTGTTTCATAGGCGGACATCCGATGGCTGGTACAGAAAAATCAGGTTTTGCATCAAGTTTATCACATTTGTTTGAAAATGCATATTATATTTTGACACCGACTATACGTACCAAAGAAATCGATATTGAAATCATGGAAAATATAGTCAAGAGCATAGGCGGCATACCAATAATAACCGATGCAGACGAACATGATTTAGTTGCCGCTACAATAAGCCACGTGCCACATATTATCGCATCGGCATTGGTAAATTTAGTAGGCAAATCGGATTATCCCGATGGCAAGATGCAAACCCTTGCAGCCGGTGGTTTTAAAGATATAACGAGAATTGCATCCTCTAACCCTGAAATGTGGGAAAATGTAGTATTAAGTAATAAGAAAAAAATTAAAGGAGTTTTAGAGTCCTTTGTTGAAACATTATACGAATTCAAACAGCATATGGATGATAATAATCCAGAAGCCATAAACGCCTATTTCCGAACTGCCAAAGAATTACGGGACTCGTTACCTGACAACCGGAAAGGGCTGCTTATATCTCTCCATGAGATCATAGTTGATATTCTAGACAAACCGGGCATAATCGGTGAAATTGCAACAATACTTGGCAATAATGGTGTTAACATCAAAAATATAAATGTTTCAAATAGCAGAGAGTTTGAACAGGGGTGCCTAAGGATTACCCTTCCAGATTCCGATAGTGTAAAAAATGCTGTTATTTTGTTGTCAGACCATGGATATAAAGTCTATAAACTTTAATATTAAAAGTATAGGGTCATTTCAAAAAAAGCCTATGCAATATTTAGATCACAAAGCCCATTAAATCAATTTTTTTGAAATGGCGATTGACTAGTTATTTTTTTGGAATGACCTAAATGGCCTAAAGTAAATTGCATTTTAAGAAGAATAGTATTACGGAACTTGCATAGTTATATTATAAACTTACCTTCAAACAGTATAAAAAGCTCTGTTTGACATATGCTTAGCATCCGAAGGTTTAACTTACAATATAGCTGCAATTACACCTTGTGCTTTGTGACTAAAGTTACAAATGTACAACTCACTTACTAAAGGAATGGGGGAATACAGTGTGTTAATTGAACAAAGGGATTCTTTGAGAGGTGAAATAACAGTACCTGGCGATAAATCCATATCACACAGAGCGATACTTTTAGGGTCTCTTGCTAAGGGAACAACTGAAATCAATGGATTCCTAATGGGAGAAGATTGTCTAAGTACCATTGACTGTTTTAGAAAAATGCACGTTAGCATAGAAATTCTTGCTAATAGCAAAATCAAGGTACACGGCAATGGCCTTTATGGCCTAAACCCTCCATCTTCAACCTTGAATGCCGGAAGATCTGGAACTGCTTTAAGACTTCTTCTTGGAGTATTGGCAAGTCAACCCTTTAATTCGGTATTGACCAGAGATGAGTCTTCTGTCAGAAAACCGATTGGGAAAGTGGTTAAGCCTCTTAGGGATATGGGAGCAATAATCAACGGAAGAGACGATGGTAATTTATGCCCTCTCACCATTTTTCCGGCAAAGTTAAACGGTCAGACTCATCATCTTTCATTAAGGGACACTAATATCAAATCTCCGCTTCTATTAGCAGGGCTTTATGCACAAGGTAATACTAAAGTAGTTGAAGCTGTTAAATCAAGAGACCACACCGAACTTATGCTTAACTATTTTGGCGCAAACATTACTGTAAAAGGATTAGAAGTAACTTCAAATAATGTTGAAAATCTTTATGCACAAAACATAGAAGTACCTGGAGACATTTCAATTGCAAGTTATTTTATGACTGCAGGTCTGATAGTACCCAATTCCGATATAGTAATAAAGAACGTAGGTGTCAATCCTACAAGAACAGGAATTATTGATGTTTATAGATCAATGGGTGCAAAAATCGAAATACTAAACGAACGTACCGTAAGTAATGAAAAAGTTGCAGATATAAGAGTTGTATCATCTCAATTAAAAGCTGTAACAATAGAAGGAGAACTTATCCCAAGGCTTATAGATGAAATTCCGGTAATAGCAGTTGCTGCAACTATGGCTAAAGGAAAAACCGTCATCAACAACTTAAAAGGCTTTAAATTAAAAGAATCTGGCAAATTAAAAATGCTAAATACAGAACTTTCAAAGTTAGGAGCAATTGTCCGGGAAACAGAAGACGGAATGATAATTGAAGGCGGCAAAACATTAACCGGTACAATCGTTGAAGGATACAATCATCCTGCTATAACAATGGCATTGTGTGTTGCAGGACTTGTAGCTGAAGGCGAGACAATGATAAGAAAAACACAAGTTTTAGATATTGCTTACCCTGAATTTATCTCAGTGATGAATAGGCTTTAGTTTATAGTATATGGGCAGAAAACATGATATTTTATAGTATAAAAAATCACTTTGCCATAATATAAAAGCTACGGAAACAAGTTTTCGTAGCTTTTATTTCTTAACCCTCTATTTCAATTGCGAGAGATTCCCATAGCCCATAGAGCTCCTCAAGTTTGTTTTCCATTTGCTCCTGCTTACTGTGTAATTCACTAAGCTTTACATGATCACTTAATACTTCCCCCGACTGCATTTCAACTTTTATGTTTTCTATAGAACTCTCTAATTTAGCAATCTCCTTTTCAGTATCGGAATACTGTTTTTCCAGTTTCCTTCTACGTGCTTTTTCCTCTTTAGTCGCAATATGCGAAAGCTTTGCATAAGAAGAATTTTCAACTTGTGAATCCGTTTTTGATTCAAGGTCAAGCCTTCCTTTATACTGCTTAAAACCGGAATAATTGCCTAAGTAATCAATATATAAATCCTTGCTAAGTTCAATAATCCTTGTCGCAAGCTTATCGATAAAATACCTGTCATGGGACACTATAATAAGAGTTCCTTCATAATCAAAAAGTGAACTCTCTAAAATTTCCCTTGAGTTGATATCGAGATGATTTGTAGGCTCATCTAGAATAAGAACATTTGCTCCCGACATCATAATCTTTAAAAGTGAGATTCTTCCCTTTTCTCCACCACTAAGCTTGTTTATCTCTTTAAAAACGTCGTCACCTTTAAAAAGAAACATGGCTAGAGCATTTCTTATATCAGTCTGTGAAAGATTATCACTTGCCTCTAAGAGTTCGTCTATTATTGTATTGTTTAAGCTGAGCTCCGAATGCTCCTGATCGTAAAAAGCCTCTTTTGTGTTGTGCCCAAACTTAAAGCTTCCTGCATACTCATCCATTTTGCCTGTTAAAATCTTAAGCAGGGTGGATTTCCCAGATCCATTAGGGCCTAATATAAATACTCTCTCACTTTTCTTAACTTTAAAACTCAAATTGTTAAACAGCGGTCTTCCGGGGTACTCCTTTGAAAGTTTGTCCACCGATAAAACATCATTTCCGCTTTGTATATCAACTTTGAAATCAATTTTGATTTTGTCGGGAAGATTTTTGGGCCTGTCAATCTTTTCTATCCTGTCAATGGCCTTCTGCCTGCTTTCGGCAGCCACTATATTTTTTTCCCTGTTCCATCTTCTCTGTTGTTCAATAAAAGCTTCCATTCTTGCAATTTCTTTTTGTTGAAGCTCAAAATGCTTTTGTTGAATTTCCCTGTCCTGCTCTTTTTGTTTTACATAATTTGTATAGTTACCGTTATAGAGTTTACACTCGCAATTTTCTATTTCAAGAGTTTTATTTGTTGTCCTGTCTAAAAAGAACCTATCATGGGAAATAATCATAATACCTTTTCTGTAATTGATAAGAAAATCTTCTAGCCACTCAACCGCATTTATATCCAAATGGTTTGTAGGCTCGTCTAAGAGAAGCAGGTCAGGTTCTTCTGTCAAAAGTTTTGCCATAGCAAGACGGGTTTTTTGACCTCCGCTTAAATTGCTTGTTTTAAGGTCAAACTCTTCTTCTCCAAACCCAAGCCCTTTTAGAATTCCCCTTGATCTACTATTGTACTCATATCCACCATTACGTGAAAAACTGTCTGAGAGATTGGAATACTCCTTCATATAAGAGGAGAGCCTTTCCTCATTTTTTTCAGAGCTCATAAGTTTCTCCAGTTCCTTAATCCGCTCCTCCATTTTAATTAGATATGAAAAAGCAGACAACACTTCTTCAAGAATACTGTTTGATGACTCAAGCTCTGAATTTTGAGCAAGATATCCTATTTTACATCCCTTAGCAAAATATATGTCCCCAGAATCAGCAGTATAGCTTGATGTAATTATTTTAAACAAAGTGGACTTTCCTGCTCCATTAACACCTACAACGCCAATTTTGTCCGTATCCTGAACACTAAAAGTGGCATTCTCCAAAATTTGCTTAGTACCAAAGGAAATAGATATATTATTACTTCCTAATATTATCATATATATTTCACACCTTACACTTTAGGTAATTTCCGATTTGCGTCTTTTAAAACGCTTAAACCATTTTCGTCTTAAATTGTAGCAGAAATGATGCCTTTAAGCAATATTGACAATAAAATAACAAAGGTGATATAATCAAGTATCAGTGAGAGCTAAGGCAATATAGAAGGGATTCGCATAATTTAATCCCAAACATATAAGATAGAGGTGGTTGTGATGAGCTTGGACAAGAAGATCTCTGCTGCTGTTATTAAACGTTTACCTAGATACTATAGGTATTTATCCGATTTACTGAAGTTAGGGATTACAAGAATTTCTTCTAAAGAGTTAAGTATCAGAATGGGCATTACCGCTTCACAAATACGTCAGGATTTAAACTGTTTTGGTGGGTTTGGTCAACAGGGATATGGATATAATGTTGAATACCTTCATAACGAAATAGGAAATATTCTTGGAGTTAATGATATGTTTGGGTATATAATAATCGGTGCAGGTAATATGGGGCAGGCACTTGCAAATTATACAAACTTTGAAAAAAGAGGTTTTATGCTCAAAGGCGTTTTTGATGTCAGCCCTGATTTGATAGGACAAAAAATAAATGACCTTGAAATTATGGATCTGAATAATCTTGAGAAGTTTATAAAAAGCAATAAAGTTGAAATCGCAATGCTATGTGTTCCTTACGATCAAACTCCTATAGTTGCAGACAGAGTTGCACGTTTAGGTATAAAGGGGTTGTGGAATTTCTCACCTATGGATTTAAAAATTCCTTACGATGTCATTATTGAAAATGTTCACTTAAGTGATAGTTTAATGGTTTTAGGTTACAAGTTGACTGAAAAACTAAAGCATTCAAAATAAGTTATAATTGAAAATCTTATTGTATAAAAATTAAAACAAGTGCGTTTATTACACATGCCCTTATCAGATGTGTAGCAAACGTACTTTTTATTTTATGTTTATAATTCTTTGCGACATCTATTGATCCTATTGAATTATATTTAGAACTTTTAATGTGCTTTCTGAATATACTGGATGTGACTTGATAATTTTTAAAAAAGGAATGATGAATGATTATGATGTATACAGTACAGCCGGGAGATTCTTTATATCTTATTTCCCAAAAGTTCGGAGTATCTGTTGAGCAAATCAGACAGGCAAATCGGCTTTCAGGTAATTTAATCTATATCGGACAGCGTTTATATATTCCTACAGGTATTCAAAGGCCAACGACTTATACAGTTAAAGCTGGCGATTCCCTATACCTGATTGCTAGAAGGTATAATACAACAGTTGAAAGTATTCAAGCACTAAACAATCTTACAAGTACTCAAATAAGAATAGGTCAAACCCTAAGAATACCGCTTTACACAGAAGTTATTGTCAATGTAAATTTGGCAAATCTAAGAAGCGGACCCGGAACTAATTTCAGTGTAGTTACAAGCATGGTTAGAAACGCTAAGCTTCCTGTTATCGCTTCTAGTAACGGTTGGTATAAAGTGCGGTTGCATAACGGCAAAGAAGCTTGGATTTCAGGAACTGCTGTGACACTCAGAGCTTACAGCGGTGACAAGCCAATTACAAGTATTTTAGGGTTCTATACTCTCGAGGAGGGCCCCGCACTTCCAAGTTCTTTTGCCTCCTTTACAAATAACCTTGGCGAGATATCTCAAACCGGCCTTTTCATGTTCAGGATAAGCGCAAACAATCCAACTACCATTGAAAACTTCGGAGAATTTACCGAACAGGATATACGAAACCTTGTTGCAATTGCCCACAGGAATAATGTTAAAATATTGCCAGTGGTGCACAACCTGCTTTACAGACCGGGTGGAACAACACTTGCTAAAAATGTTGTTAAGGTTCTTGTTTCAAATGCGCAAAACAGAACTGCCTTTGCACTCAACCTTTTAAAGCTGATAGAAAAATATAATTTTGACGGAGTCAACATTGACATTGAAGATGTTTTCATTGAAGACAGTGCTAATCTTTCACTACTTTATCAAGAGATTGCAAGAGTTTTAAGACCAAGAGGTTATTTCTTCTCGGCATCTATACCTGCAAGGGTCAGTGACGAACCTTTTAATCCATTTTCTGATCCCTTTGACTATGGTGCAATAGGAAATGCAGTAGATGAATTTGTTGTAATGCTATACAATGAGCACGGCTGGCCTGGCAGTGGTCCCGGTCCGGTAGTTTCTATTGGCTGGATGGAAAGAGTATTAAGATATACAATTACAAAAATGCCTAAAGAAAAGGTTGTTGGAGCAGTATCGGTATTCGGATTTGATTTCAATCTTACTACTGGTAGAAATACATATGTTACATACGGCATGGCTATGAATCTTGCGAATAGGTATAATAAAGAGGTTATATTTGATGAGGAGACTCAGACTCCTATGTTTGCCTATGTTGATGCTCAGGGGAACCGTCATGAAGTATGGTTTGAAAACGCTCAGAGTATTTATGCGAAAATCAAGCTTGCATGGGATCTTGGGATTAAAGGGATTGCGCTTTGGAGGCTTGGGATGGAAGATGATAGTATGTGGGCGATGTTAAGGAATCAGGTGGTTGTTCGGAAAGACTAGGGTTGGGTTCAGCAAGGAGTATTTCTCATTAAGAGGGCTTTACTGGTGACTTTTTATATGAAGTTTAGCTTAAAACCGTAATCCTATTGGTCTGTGGTTACGGTTTTGTCTTTTATAGATTTGAGATTGGCTGTACAAATTGGTGGTACTGGGAATTTGGAAACTGGATTAAGAGGGAGTACCTATTGTTTTAGTGTCAAACGACTCCATTACGTGACCTTCGCATAGAATCTGTAGGATGCCATTCGGCAGACAGATGAACGATATTTTGCTGTGCAAAAATCGTACCTCAGCTTGATAATTTTCGCACGCGTCTATGGGACCTCCTGTCCCGAGACGCTAAAAATGCCATCCGTGG
>CAYXPB010000222.1:0-9069 GCA_964466645.1 uncultured Acetivibrio sp.
GGGGCAGATTACCTTTAGGATTGTTGATCAAAAGAAGATTGCAGGACTTCTCAATTATACCCTTGACATGAGAGGAAAGGGTTATGCTTCAGACGATCCTCAAAAGTTGCCGCAAAGGGTTATAAGCATAGTAAGAGTGCTGACAAAGAAAACGCTGGAAGGTTTGCAATTAAAGGATGCAATTAAGTCTAGTGAAGTTCTGGCAAAAGGAATATTGAACGAAATTAGAGAAAATGAAGAGATAAACCTTCTTGGAATAGAGATATTAGGTCTTTCAATACTTGCTATCCTTCCAAATAAGGAGACTGCGAGAGCTCTAGAAGCTCAAGCAAGAGAGCAAATCCTCAAGAAAGCTGATGAGGCTATTTATGAAAGACGGAATGCTTCTATTGAGCAGGAAAGGCGTGTAAAGGAAAACGAGTTCAACACGGAAATCGCAATTGAAAATAAGAAAAAGCAGGTAAGAGAAACTCAAATAGAAGCACAAAGGGCTGTTCAGCAGAGGCAGAACCAACTTAAAGAGGAACAGATGAATTTTGAAACTACTCTGGAGGAGAAGAAGAAAGACCTTATAGAGCTAACTGTCCAGAATTCAAAAGCAGAAGCTGATGCAAAAGCCTATGAGTTATCTGCAGTTATGAAAGCCTTAGAAGGTATAAGCCCAAATGTAATTCAGTCACTTGCAAGTATTGGTATGCAGCCTAATAAACTTATTGCAATAGCCTTCCAGGAATTAGCTGAGAAAGCAGGTCAGATAGGGCAGCTTAATATATCTCCTGATTTGCTTCAGGAATTGATGAGGGAATCAAAATGATTAGTGAAAGATTAACTGAAAATAAGATAGTACTTGTGAAAAGAAGAACAAGGCTTGAAGATTTGATAGCAAGGTATAACACTATCGCCCAAGCAAAGTTTTATATTGAACACATGGGCAGTGACTTTTCAGATTATATTTCCGAAGATGAGCAGTATAAGAAGGCTATAGCTGAAGCGCATAGCCAGTTAGAGCCACTTGGAAGGGTTCAGGTGGTTGATAGGGAATATGTGCCTAATTTCATATTTGGGGATAATGATATTGTAGTAGCCATTGGTCAGGATGGGCTTGTAGCAAATACTTTAAAATATCTTTCAAACCAGCAGCTGGTTGGGGTAAATCCCGACCCTGCCAGGTGGGATGGTGTACTGCTGCCATTTACAGTTGCTGATTTAAAGCTGATAATCCAGGACGTTTTTAAAAAGAGAAGGCAGATTAAAGAGGTTTCTATGGCTAAGGCTACTTTAAATGACGGTCAGACTATTTATGCAGTTAATGACCTGTTCATCGGGCAGCGGACACATGTATCCTCAAGATATCATATCCAATTAGGCGGCCGGCAAGAATATCAGTCTTCAAGCGGAATTATTGTATCGACAGGTCTAGGCTCAACAGGATGGTTAAAGAGTGTACTTGCAGGCGCAACAAATATAGTAAACAGAATCTCCGATAAGAAGATAAAGGTGCAGCAGGAAATAAGTTTGCCATGGGATGTTGATCACTTATGTTTTTCTGTACGTGAGCCTTTTCCAAGCAAAACATCAAGTACAGATATTGTTTTCGGGAAGGTGACTAAAGAAAGCCCACTTAAAATATTATCTCAAATGCCGGAGAATGGAGTAATATTCAGTGATGGAATTGAAAGTGACTACCTTCAGTTTAACTCTGGTATAGAAGCAACTATTACAATTGCTGAAAAGAGAGGTCATTTAGTGGTTTGATGAAGAAATTGAAGCAGCATTTATAAGATTATTGCAAAACAGAAACAGGCACAGTAATTACTATGATTTTATCCCTTTAGTAAGATCATAGGTTATAATTACTTGATTCAGGTTGTCAAGCCAGTCAACATCACAACCGAGACTTTCAGCAACAAATCGGATAGGTACCATAGTACGACCATTTACTATGGTGACGCCAACATCCATTTTTTTTGCACTTCCGTTACATTTATATTCTTTTTCGCCTACCCACATTTCAATCTTTTTATCCTTTAAACCAATAGTGATTTTTTCCTCTTTTGAGTTCCAGTCAGTTGAACCACCCAAAATTTCTATAATTGCTCTTGCCGGAACCATTACCCTGTTATCGATAATAAGAGGCTTGGTTTCATTAGACGAATCAGTAACCGGAAGGTCAATTATTCTTTTATTCAAATTGTTTACTGTCATTAAGTTATAGCCAACCTCGAAATTTATGACAATTTTATCGTATTCCACAGGTTGAATATTAGAGATTACAGGATTAGCATCTTCAACAATAGGTGCTACATAATAATAACAGGTTGGGATTATTGGACTGTAATCAATATAACTGAATCCTGTTATGTTGTCAGCAATAGGATTAGAAGGAAAAGTCAAGGGGTCGGTTGATTTATAAATTCTGAAACTCTTGCAATCCTTATATTTTTTACTTTGGCTCCAATCTAGCTTTAAGTAACCACTGAATATTTCTGAGGACAGTTCTATGTCGTTTTCCAGAAGTTTACCCTTTATATAAGGTTTTCTGCTTGTAAAGGCTTTCCAGAGGCTTCCACCCTTATCGATTATGTTTTCAATATCGGTATATGGTATTGAGTATACCGTTTGATCAAATAACATCAACTGCAGAAAATCCTGTGTCATTTGAAACTTTCTTCTGTCGGCCAAGTACTCTCTCTGAATACCTTCATCATCAATACCGTCATATATTTCACAGGTCCATTTCTGTTCAAAGTCCTCAATATTTGCAGGGAAATCACCTTTAGTGTTTTCCTTCACAAGGTATTTCTGGGGATTGTTTTTTATTATTCCCAAAAGTTGTTCGGGATGAGTAATAAGTCTTGAAATCCCGCTGTCTACCTCACCGGTTCCATTATAGAACTCGCCGGTAATCAGGTCTACATGAAAGGCATCTTGATTTTGCAATATATTTTTTCCATCAGAAGACATTAATACATACATGGAAAAAACCAATAAATCGCCGTTAAAATATACAATTTCACACTTGAGTGAATTGTCCTCGGATTCCATATAGAAACAATTTCTTGCTGCTTTCTCGATATTCTGGTTTACCTTTTTCTGAAGAATCAGGTCTTTCATGCCGATAACATGAGGCAAAACAACCGTATCATCTTTTTCACCAAGCACATTTTGGAGAGGTATAATTCTACTTGTAATTGACACACCTTCTGTACTTTCAGAGGTAGAATCTGCGGTATGTGCGTTAGCTACAAATACTTGTGAAATTAGCATTCCTATTGCAACAATCAATATTAGTATTTTGTTTTTCATCCTTTGATCCCCTTTATTATAGCTTCAGTTTATATTTCATTAACATAGTATTTTTTCAAATTCATTCTATACCTCGCAAAAAAATTTATGTGGTTGTTGTGACCAGATTGATTATACCATAATAATACAAAAAAAGTAAACCTGGACACTGATGTTTATTTACTTTATTTTGGTAGAATGAT
The DNA here is from genome assembly GCA_964466645.1 of uncultured Acetivibrio sp. Classification (GTDB taxonomy): domain Bacteria; phylum Bacillota; class Clostridia; order Acetivibrionales; family Acetivibrionaceae; genus Acetivibrio. Next base: position 3,489 of record CAYXPB010000222.1, read on the forward strand.
ATAATGGGAAAATAGGGATGGATGGTGTTTAGATGATAGAAAATAACTTGAGAGTAGTAGCAATAATATTATTTGTTTGTTTGGCATTATCAAGCTGTGGTTTTGGAGTTACTCAAGATTCAGATATTAAAAGTAAGGATTTAACGCAAGAAGTATCAGTAAAGAATGATTTGCCAAAAGAGAACAGTACTAATAATTCAGAGAATAAAGTCATAATAACTGATATTATTAATTGGAAACATCCAGTAAAGTCGGTTCTGGAACAAAATAATATTCAGATTATCAAACTTGAGTTAACTGATAATAAGACCTATCCTACATTTTATGTTGTTTTTCCAGCTGAAATAAATTATAAGGAATTTATTATTAAAGTAGTAAAATTAATTGCTGAAGCAAACGGGTACTGGGATTACACGCTTATAGATGATAGCAAAAATATAAAAATTCAAGTTTCAAATGATAAAAAAAATAGAATTGTTAAAAATTATATTTATAATGGTGTAAAAACAGATATTCCGGTTGATAGCGAGGTTCAACTGGATTATGAAAAATACTCGAAATTTTTAAATGTGAATAAGGAAGTGGAAAAGTTCATAAAAGAGGATATAGACTTGGATGGAAAACAGGAAATAATAATTGCATATGGACAAGAATACGATACATTGCATACTTATATTTTGAGGGAAAACGGAAATACATTGCAGAAAATTGGTCAAATTGAAAGTGGTGGTTATGGGGTTTATGGTATTAATCTAGTGAAAATGCGTGGGTCAAATAATAAATATATTGAAACTAGTATATCAAATGGGGCAGGATTAACAGGTTTTGCATTATATGAAGTAAATGCCAATAAAGTTGATCAGATAGTTTATAGTGCCTCTTCCACAGGTTCTGGATATGATGAATTAACATCTACAACAGAAGATGATGTTTTTGATGGTTATGTACAGAACAGAAATAGCTATGATGTAATGTATTTTGGAGTACATCGGTTTTATAAGTGGGATGGGAAATCATTTATATATGGTTCAACAAGTGTTGACACAGGAGATTACCCCATTAAACCAGAAGAAGTCGTTGACCAATTTTTGAAGTTAAATATTTTGTGGGATGAGGAAAGAGAAAGCAGTGATGTTTTAAAGAGACTTAATGAGATTAATGTGAGTAATAAACAATTAGATATAGACAAGATTTATAAAGTTGTACAAAGCGACCCTCAAGAAAGCTGGTTAACAGATCTTCAAATTGGAGGTTTAGAGCTAGTTACACAGGAAAATGATACTTTTGCCTCGGTGACAGTGCCTATACAAAATAATAAACTGAATTTTATGCTTATTAAGAGCAATAACAAATGGCAGGTTAGCGACATAAAAGGGGACTTTGTAATCAATAAAAACTAGTATACCTAAATATAAGGATATAACTGGTAATGTCTTCTGTAAGCGTTCTGTAACTTGACTGTAAGAAAAATAATCACACGAAGGTTAACTGATCGTCAGTATAATAATCACAAGAGATTTTTATGGTTAGGGTTTTAAAAGATCTCGGAGAAAGAAAAACAGAAATCATGGATGCTGCTTGGGAGCTCTTCAATGCAAAAGGTTACTTAGAACCTGTAATAAAATTTTAAACTCCTGTTCATAATATCAATAATATCTTGACTTCGAACGTATGTTCGTGGTATCCTATATATAGCAGGTGATATTATGGAAAGAGTTATACTCCATTCGGACCTAAACAGTTTTTATGCAAGTGTTGAGTGTATGAAGAATCCTGAAATCAGGGATAAACCAGTAGCTGTTGGAGGTTCTGTTGAGCAGCGGCATGGGATTATTTTGACAAAGAATTTGATTGCAAAAGGGTATGGTGTTAAGACGGGAGAGGCAATTTGGCAGGCAAAGCAGAAATGTCCGGGTTTGATTGTTGTGCCTCCTGACTATAAGACCTACCTTTATTTTAGCAGTGAGGCAAGAAGAATTTACAGTTGTTATACAGATTTAATTGAAGCCTTTGGGATAGATGAGTGTTGGCTTGATGTTACCGAGTCCTGCAAACTTTTTGGGACTGGTGAGCACATCGCCAATGAAATCAGAAGACGTATGAAAGAAGAGCTTGGCATTACTTCTAGTATTGGTGTATCCTACAACAAGATTTTTGCAAAGCTAGGCAGTGATATGAAAAAGCCCGATGCGACTACTGTCATTACCCAAAAGGACTTTAAACAGAAGGTATGGTCGCTTCCTGTTTCAGATTTGCTCTATGTAGGAAGATCGACAGCTAAAAAACTTATCAATATAGGAATATATACGATTGGTGATCTTGCGAACCTGAATTTGAGTTTTCTTAAAAAGCTTTTAGGGAAATGGGGGGAGACCCTATGGATTTTTGCTAATGGCCTTGATACAGTATCGGTTATGAAAACCGATCAACACAGTACAATTAAAGGTATTGGTAATAGCATGACAACGCCAAGGGATTTGGTAAATAACGAAGATGTAAAGCTGCTTCTTTATGTGCTTAGTGAAAGCGTATCCGAGCGTCTTAGAAAGCATAATTTCAAAGGGAGTACCATTCAGATATATATAAGGGATAAGGAATTAAACAGCATTGATAGGCAAGCAAAGCTGAATTTTAGCAGCTGTGTTACAAGCGATATTGCAGATAAGGCTTTTGAAATATTTTTAGATAACTGGAAGTGGGAAAAACCTATTAGAAGCATTGGTGTAAGGGCAACAGATCTTGTAACGGCAGATACATACGTGCAGCTTAGCCTTTTTTATGATGAAAAGCAAAAGCTTAAAGAGGAACAGCTCGAATACAGTATAGATAAAATTCGCAAGAGATTTGGACATTATTCGGTTCAGAGGGCACTGTTACTAAGAGATAAAGCCTTGAATGCCAATCCCATCGAGGAAAACGTAATCTTTCCTGTATCATATTTTAAATAGATTGAACTATAAAGATAAATTTGATGTGCCTACTTGTTGGCAGTTAAGCAGAGTACGGATCATATTTATCTTTATAGTTCGCTATCTCTAAATAGAGGTGTTTTTTAGTGGATAAACCAAGTGTAGAAGTAATAGCGCATTATAATTTAGACGGAGAAATTATTCCTTTAAGGATTAGAATTGACAGTGACAAGGCTTATAGTGTGGATAAACCGGGAAAGCCTGTGAAAGGTGCATCTTTAAAAATGGGAATTCAAGGCAGTAGGTATTCGTGCTTTGTGGACGGTAAAAAAGCGTATCTATATCTCGATCATAAAAATAAATGGTTTATTGAGTTGGTGTGAAGATAAAGGAGCAATTGATTTATATCAATAACTCCTCAATCGTAATTGTTTTTGTTGAAGTAGCGTTTGTTAATTGATACTATCCGTTCATACCTGTATAGATAAGAATTGCATCCCTTAAGAAAGTAGCGGTACCGGGCTGTTCCTTGTCATAGTAGGCGGTAAATCTTTCATCATATACATACATTTGAGCAACACCTGCGTGGGCTTCCTTAGAGTAATTATCCCAATATAAGCATAACCATTGACGATGCAAATCGGCAGCTTTTTGGGCTAATTCACTTGCAGGATCACCAGTTTTAATTGCTTCACTTAAGGTGGAAAGTATCTCTGTACTTAACCTTTCAGCTTCGGCATATTGCTCAGGGGTCATTCCTTTAACCTTTGTATTGGATTTGTCGATTACTTCATTGCCGTACTTTTCACGAATTTCTTTTCCGTATTTTTTCTCGTTATCATCAATTAACTTCTGTTTAAAGCCTTCAAACTTTTCTTTGTCAGACATATTAATTCTCCCTTCTATTGCCCCTATTGTTTTATCAATATTGGCGATTAACGAATCAAGTTGTTCACGTTTTGCCAGGAGTTGTTTTCGGTGTTCCTTAAGTGCATTGTTTGCGTTAAAAGATGGAGAGGAAACTATTTGCTTGATGTTATCAAGGCTTACACCGAGTTCTCTGTAAAAAAGGATCTGTTGTAAGATATCTACTTCAGTCTTACCATATATGCGATATCCTGACGAGTTGATTCTTGCCGGCTTAAGAATTCCAATCTCATCATAATATCTAAGAGTTCTGGTGCTGATTCCAGCCATTTTTCCAAGCTTTTGAATTGTATATTCCACGTTTTCACCTCCTGACAATATTACTATACACCTTGACGTAACGTCAAGGTCAAGGGTTTTATCTAATTTTTTTTATATTGTATAAGGTGTTTCAAAAAAATTCATTAGTCAAAATTTATAGTTGAAACCCAATCGTGAAAGCTTAAAAGCTTTCAAACAGAGGAACATTATTTTGCAGTGCAAAAAATGAAAATCAGCTTTTTTGAAACACCAATTGACCAGTTGTTTTTTTGGAATCACCTAAAATGTTTTAAAACAGCCGCGTTAAGAATATTTTGCGTTAGCCTCTATAAGGCCATTTTTTAAATTACCACTACAATTAACTTAAAATAGATCTTTGTAACAAAGGAAAAATAAAATTAATGTCGAATAATATAACAAAAGAATAAATTCGGAGGTCAGATATGAGGCTTGTGGGTACGAAGTCATTAAAACCGGCGCAGCAACTGGCAAGACCGGTATACACATCAAGCGGCAAGGTGGTTCTGAATTCAGGAATAGCTCTTACCGAAAGTTTTATTACCAAACTAGAACAAATCGGAGTAAAAAAAGTTTACATTACCGATGAAAGATTCGGTGATGTAGAAATCAGTCAGCCCCTAGATGTTACAACACGAAATTTTGTTTCAAAAGTTCTTAGCGAGAATTACATTAATGTCCACAAATCCAAAGGTATAGATGAATATGCAATTAAAGATGCGGCAAAAAAAATAGTTGAGTATACAAGAGCATATATAGATAAGGGTGTAAGTATCCTTTCTACAGATGCTACCGATGAGTATGTTATTGAACACAGTGTCAATGTAGCTATTATAATGGCGTTCATAGGCAATAGGATGTCATATAATTTTAGTCAACTGTGTGATCTTGTTACGGGGGCGTTGATACACGATATCGGAAGGGAGAATATTGCGGAAGAAAAACCTATACATACAAGCGTTGGATTTGAAACTGCACGTGTTTGCAGAGGCTTTGACCTTCATTCATCAAAAGTTTGTTATGAACATCATGAAAACTACGACGGTTCGGGTTATCCCAGAAAAATAAAGGAAAATGACATATCGGAATTTTCGAGAATTGTACGTGTTGCAGATTATTATGACAATATTCTTCATGGATATGAAAATAATAATGAATCGATGATGCCACATCAGGCTTTTGAAGGTATTTTGGCTGTGTCAGGACAGGTGCTAGACCCTGAAATAGTTGAAAAATTCAGAGATACAATGGTGTTTTATCCTAACGGTTGTATGGTTGTGTTAAGCAACGGGCTTAATGGGGTAGTAATAAGTCAGAATATTGGAAGTCCCCAAAGGCCAATAGTAAGATTGTATAATGATAATGGTGTTATTGGGAGTATTGACCTTTTAAAGACTCTTACCATGTTTATCGAAGAGGTTACAGTTATTTAAAAAGCTAAGGGCTTATAGCCTTAGCTTTTTAAA
>CAYXPB010000223.1:0-9067 GCA_964466645.1 uncultured Acetivibrio sp.
TTTTCCAACATATCAATTTTCAAAACACATTGACTTCCATCGTAAGAGGGCAAACTCAAGCCTTCCTGTTCGCCTTTACAAACTTTGAAAACAAGCACCTCGTCACTTTCTGAACGTACAAGTTTGTCTCCTAATTTTATTAATTGATTACAGCTAATACACTCATATTGTTCTTCATTATTTTTAATCAACTTTGAAGAAACACCACATATACGGCATTCCCTCTCTTCATTTACTGGTTTTTTAGGTGTAAATATTTGTTTTAATTGGTCTTGATCGTATCTAGACAGCTTGCCTTTAGAAATCATTTCTGAAACCTTTTTATATACAGGAGCCATTCCATCATTCTCATTCTCACTGTTATTCATAAGTTTTTCAGCACAAGCGGCATTCCAACCAAATTCAATATACAAATTCACTGAAAACCTTTCAAGAAAAAAGTCATTTACTCTTTTCTTCATTGTCTTTATCACCCTTATGCTTTTCTCAATATTTGGCAAAAGGAGATAAAAACCTCCTCCCCCGGTATACAAAATATTAGAACGACTCAAAGACAAAGCATTAAGTATTTCATCAGCTATATATTCAGTCATTAACTCAAGATAAAAAGACCTCCCTCTCAGTGACTTTAGTGCACCTTTAGAGGAAATAGTGTATATAAAATCCTGTATCCCTGAAATATCAGCACGCACTAATAAGAATATTTCTTCATGTCTCAATTTCTTATTATTTTCAAAACAAAACTCTCTGTAATTTTTAATTTTATTCTCTTGAAAATAGTCATACATACAACTTGCAATACAAGCAGTAAGATTTGAATGATCGAATAATGATATATCTGATACTTCTTCGGTATTTGTACTTGAAGGTACAAATGACAATAAGCTTTCCATTATGTTTATTACTGAATTAACATACCCCGAATTTGAAAAATCTACGCCACCATCAGAAAGTTCTTTATTGAATTTTTCATAAATCTGTGCATATTCTGAAGTACTTACTCGAGAATTTTCAGCTTCCATTTCCGGAAGCATAATTTTAGTTTCCTGTTCAAATGTACCCTTCAAACTAAATGCTTTTTTAGTTTCTTCCTTCTTTTTTGAGGTCAACACGACATTGAAAACAGACTCTAAAGCCCTGTCTTGGCGAAATTTCGCACCTCCGACTTCACTTCCTTCTGGATCATTTCTTCTGTCTGTACCAGCTGCAATATTATCGGCTTCATATATAATCCACGCATGACTATCATCATTTATGCTTGAATCCTTTAAATTCTTACCATGATGAAATCTGATACATTCAATCAATTCTCTTCTTATAGTTTTTTCTTTTGAAAAACTCTCTGCCCACTCCGCACCAGCTTGAGAATGATCTTTACCTTTTGATGACTTGCCTGCTCTTAATGCAACTTTACCTATATCATGCAACAAGGCACCAGCAATAAGAGACTCTTTCTCGATATCCACATTATCACCATCCCTTTATTCAGTTCATAATTAAAAATGGTACTTTTTTAAGACATGCTTCCTATTCCATGCTCAGCGGAAACAATTTTAATGGTCTTTTTATACATTATACTACTTGCTTTTACATAATTGCAACAAACAATGTAAAATGTATACTTTTTATTACATCATTTTTCGTCCCCTTACGGGGTTTTATTTCTTATACACGCACCGTTTTCAGCCCAATAATATTGTGGCTTTCAAAGCTTGTTGCGGCACAACTCAACATATTTTCAAGTTTCTTAGAAAAAATACATATAAATTTATTCTCTTCCAAACTATTGTATGGCTAATATCACATATTTTATTTCCGGCACTTGTGTACCAATACTCAAATTTCAATAAAACATTTATGTACTGTAAATATGATTAAACCTTTATATTATTATACTAATATTGCCTATCAAGTTTCAATGGCATACTTTAGTGCTAGATATATTTAAAATGCTATTGCTTAAAATATTATAAAAAAATCACCTATCATGGAAGTATTCCCATGATAGGCATATTATGCTGATAATTTATATTATCTTTTCTTTCAGCTTTCCAATCAACTGTAAAACTCCTTCTTCAATCTTATTGAGAACCTCAGCTTTTGGACAACCTTCGAATTCAACACCTTCAACAAAATCCCACTTCATTTTATTTCTCTCAATTATCTCTTTAAGCTCTTTTTCAGCTCCGCCTGACCATCCGTAAGAACCGAAATAAAAGGCTGCTTTTCCAGAAACTTTTTTCCTACCTACCTCTTCTAAGGCTGCTGCTACCGGTGGAAACATTTTGTATTCATAGGTAGGTGCAGCAATTATTATACCCGCTGATCTGAAAACCGTAGCAAGCATTTCACTTTCACTTTCTAGGGGCATTTTAAGTTTATTTACTTTTATACCTTCTCTTTCTAAAACTTTTTCAGCAAAAGCAATTGCTTTTTCAGTCATGCCATACATTGAACCCCACAATATGGATATTTCTTTTTTCCCGGCTCCCTCTGAATATTGGCAAAACCTTAAATAATCTTCAATTATCTTTTGTGGGTTTTGTCTGTATAAAGGTCCATGTCCGGGGGCTATGATATTTATATCAAGTTCTTTTGTCTTTTGTATCGACTTTCGTACCATAGGCATAAATGTAGCCATAACATTTGAAAAATACCTTATACCTTCCACCTCAAAGAATTCAACTTCTTCAGCTGTTAGTTCATCATCAAAATAATGTTCGTCTATTTTACCAAACGCCCCATACATATCACAGGAAAATAGAGTTTTTGTATCCGACTCATAAGTGAGCATAGTGTCAGGCCAATGCACATTTGGTGTAGGGTGGAAACTCAGTTTTTTTCCTTTACCCAAATCTAAGGTATCGCCTTCTTTAACCACTTTTATTCTTTCTTCATTGCCATAGAAGGACGTTACTAATTTAGCGGCTTTATCTGTACATATTATCGTGAAATTATCATTAACCTTTTTAAAATTCTCAATCCATCCGGAATGATCCGGTTCCATATGGTTTACTATCAAATAGTCTATTTCCTTAGGATTCACATCAATTTCCTCAAGATTTTTATACAAAGTCTCCGGTATTCCATCCCAACCTATTACCCCATCTATAATAGCGGTTTTATCTCCTTTAACAATATAAGAATTCAATGTAACTCCATTAGCTAAATCCCACATACCTTCAAAGAGAATATCTTCCACATTCATAGATAACATGTGTATTCCATCTGCTATTTTTATTTTTTTCATTGTGCTTTCTCCTTCGTATATACTTATTTATATAAAAAAAATTCTTCGTCACTTCTTTACTTTAAGTTCATTTCTAATAAAATTGCAACTACCACTTTTTAAATCCATCAAGCTATCTTCGGAAATGGTCTTATCAAAATATTGTGCCGGTTTTCATAAGATTATCTATAGTTCTCTGAATTTTTTCCTGTACTTTTTTGTACTCAATTTCCTTCCAGAATTTAAGAAGCGGTATAAACCTTGCATTGCCGGTTAATCTTATTTTATCAATTAATAACAATATCATTCCCCTGTTCCGATCCTTCAACTCCTGAACAAAACTGTAGTCCTTGCCCTGCAACAGTTCTGTAAGTTTTTGCAACAATTCCTCGGCAAAGGTTTCCCGCTCAATCTCCCATCCTATTTCTGAAAAAATAAGCATTGGAAGCCTATCCCTATATTCAATTTCAATGTAACCCTTCTTTATCATCCAATCAATCCGGTTAGTTATTTGTTGCAAGGTCAACTCCCTGTAATACCCATAGACTGGACATTGATCTAATCCATGCTCAAGTACCTTTTTATCTTTAGAACCTTTTAGGATTTTGGCAAGTATACTCCTTCCACCAGTTGCTATAATTTCATCAGTTGCACGAAGAATAGCTTTTATTTCTTCATCTGTTAGGTGACGTATATCACCGGTGTCAAGTTCATACCTCACTCTTTGTTTTTTTCTACCCATGTTTACCCCTAATTTATCAATCTCTTTATTATTTATTATTAAAACTTACTTCATTAGCCTTTTGAAGTAGTTCTTATTAATACTGTAATACTTTTATTAATACAATCCCATATAATATGCTCATTATCGTTTCTATAAAGGAAGTTGCAAAAACAAAAAAAGACTATAGAAATATTCAAATAAATTAAACTGTTTTGATTTTAGCATATTACATTTATTCATTCAAATTTTTATTCTCTTTTGGATAAAATATGAACTTTGCTAATGTATGTTTATTGGTTTTGTTGTCAAACAATGTTGAAAGTTAAACGTTGTATAATATAATTGGAGATGATTTAGGAACCAGAAGTTGCATATACACCTATCTCACATGAACATGGCGTAACGTTTATAGTTTTTGCTTTTTTTGCAATAGCAGGATACTTGACTCTGCGGATAAAAAAAGGCAAAACGTCACCTATTATAAGCCTTATATGTATTTGTGCAATTTATTTAGGAATGGCTTTAGGAATTTTATTTATACTACAACTGTCAAAGAACTTTTTAAGTGAGGAAACTCTTTTACCCTTTGATATAGCTTATTTATCGCTGTTACCATTAAACTACATACTCTGTTCCATCAGACTTTTGAGACAAATTATTAGTATACAATCAAAAAATAAAAATGAGAATAAAATTGTTTATGAAAATAAATTTCTCAATTTCTGTCAGATGATACTTAACGAAAGCGAAAATTGGTATACTGCTGCTTTTGTTATATTAATTCCAATGCTTGGCATTTTGCTTGTTATTCTTGTGTTGTTTGGTCAATCACCCGACTCAATCATTAAAGCATTTACAGAAACAAGTGACTGGACTTTATCACAAAAAGTATCTCCTCCTCCCATTGAATATAATGGTCATTATCTTTGTACAGTTGCGTTAAATGGCCACAAAAAGCTTGTAAAACCAACTAGAATGGTTCTTCCTATTTATACTTTACTTTGCCGATTCTAATCCCGAAAACAGAATAGCTATGCAGTATACAGGTAAAAAGTCATTTCCATAAAAGAAACACTACCATCAGTAAGCATAACATCGTCATTAAGTGCGAAAAACTACACTTTTTTCTCACCTTTATTCAACTTTTCCTTCATTGGCTTAGAATAGCTACTTGAAAGAGAATATTTATCTCTAAGTTCATTTACAGTCTTATATAAGGTGTTTTTGTATTCTTTGTCTGCACCGCCGGTTTTATATAATTCCAGCAAATTATTATTAAGGTGCGGAAATTCCTTTTTAATAAAATCAAAAAACACTGTTCTTGTTTTTCCTCTTAAATATAAAGTCCCCGGCAAAACATAGTGAACACCACTGTCCCTTGCACTACTAAAAAGCATATCAAAATTCTCAAAACTATCTGTCAGATATGGAATTATGGGCATTACATGCAAACCTACAGAAGCATTTGTCTTTCTGAACTCTTTAAGCATTTTGAAACGTCTGCTTGATTCTACACCACCAGGCTCAATAAGCCTTCTTAGCTCTTCATTGACTGTTGTAATTGTTGCAGCAACATTAATGTAGGTTATCTTAGAGAGTTCATCAACTAAATCATAATCTCTTAGAATCAAATCAGATTTAGTAGAGATGATGGCAGAAGTTTTGTATTTGATAAGCAGTTTTAAGACCTCAGGCATTAATTTATATTGTTCCTCTGCCGGCTGGTAACTGTCAGTTACTCCACCGATATTTACAACTTCTCTTTCCCAATTAGGACTACTCAACTGTTTTTCAAGTTGTTCTACAATATTTGTTTTTACATGTATATCCCCAAAGTAATTGTCCGATGCTAAATAATCATGGGTATAGATAGCATAACAATATTTACAGCCATGCTCACAGCCACGGTAAATGCTTAAATCAAAGCTATAGGGTATTCGCCGTTTAAGCTGGTTCAATGCAATTTCACAATTAATTTCTTTATATTTTTTATGTTCCATAATAAGTCCTCACTTTCTATAACTAAAGTACCTGCAACAACATGGTAACTCCTGCATTTCTATTTAGCTTGCTATCCACCCAAAGCCCATTATAGCTTGGTCAATAATATGTTCATACACTACATTGCTCTTTTGGGTAAAAACATCCCTACCATAAGAATCGGGAAGATAGTCATTCAAAACAGTTATAATTTCGCTTTTGACCTTTTCCTTTGGCTGTGGGTCATTGTGCCAGCCCACAACAAATAATTCCTCTTTCTTTTTAACAAGTGTATCATAAAGCATTTTTGCAGCAAGCTTTACCCTCTTTTCTTCAGCGGCAGTCAGCTTTTCCTTTCTAAGAAGGTCAAATATTTCAAGCTCCTCTTCCGATAAATCCTCTTTTATATGACGTTCCTCTTCCTCTTTAAGCTTTTCCATAAACTTAATTAGTTTTTCAAAGAAGTCATCATTTGAAGCTCCACCGGCATTATAATTATCTATTATATTTTTGAACATTTCAGCAAAATTGCCTCTTGTAATATTTCGCTTTAGCATTTGTTCTAGCTTTTTTTCAATATGCTCACGAAGGTTTGCTATTTCTATATTTTTATATTTGACCTTCTTGAACTGCTCTCTTAATTCATCAAAATTCAGTTTTGAAAGATCGATCTCTTTCGATGCCTTTACAATACCGTATGTTGCTTCTTGCTTTTCCGCTACAACACTTTGGTCAAGCAGCAAATCAATCTTCTTGCGGGCCTCCTCCAATTTTTCCGGTCTGATCTTTCCCTCAATAATCCCTCGAAGGTATAAAATTGCTTCTTTGAGCGGATTATGCCAATCCATTTTAAAAATATCAGGGCGCAATGATTCATATAGCATTTCAACGGTATTTGAATAAACCTTGAATTCATTTTTCCATTCATCATTCATTAAAATAGTGTTTGCGTACTTATCAAATAAATCCAGCTTCCTAAAGGTATCATAGGTCGTAATTAAAGCCTTTAAATCAACTCCTATTGAACTGCAAAAAACAGTTGTACTAGCTATTGCTTCATTTAAAAGTTCTACCAGCTTTTCAATATCCTTTACAGGCATATCTTCGCTATCAGAAGTAGCATAATCGGCAAGGGCACGTTTCATATACTTAAAGACATCCAGGTAATCTACAATAATCCCGTTGTCCTTTCCAGGAAAAACCCTGTTTGCTCTTGCGATGGCCTGCATGAGCGTGTGCCCCTTCATCGGCTTATCAAGATACATAGTTGAAATGCTCGGTGCATCAAAACCTGTCAACCACATGGAGCAAACAAAAACTAGTTGAAAGGGGTGCTTTTCATTTTTGAAGTGATCCTCTATATCGAATCCATTATCATCCACCGAATTCATTAAGTCCCTATGAATTTTTATTGACAACCCCTGATCGGCAAACTTCTTTTCTTCATTTTCCTCATGACTTATAACAACAGCCATCTGAACTCCACGCATATAGTCAACAATACGTTTTAATTCAAGCCGCTTTTCTTCGTTCCTTTCAACAGTTATCTCTCTATTTAGCTTTTTGATTTCCTCTTTCCAATAATAAGATACTTTGTCATACATTTTAACTGCTGTAAATTTATCTACACAGACAACCATACCTTTGCCAAGAAATCCTCTACGTGGGAAATGGTAAACAATATCCTGTGCAATGGTTTCAAGCCTGTCGTCACGTTTTATTACTTCAAGCTCTTTTGCATAGTGGTTTTCAAGCCGTTTCTGTTCTTCGTCAGTCAAATTGTCCTGCTCCAATATTTCACTAAAATCCGAAGCAAGATAATCATTCTTAAGCTCTACAGTAGGAACTCTCTTTGTATAATATAGCGGTACAGTCGCACCATCCTCAATGGAAAGTGCAAAATTATATTCGCTCACGTAATCTCCAAACCATGAATTTGTCAGTCGTTTGCTGCCCAGAAGTGGTGTTCCTGTAAAGGCTATAAACTGGGCATTTGGAAGTCCTGTCCTCATGTTTTCGGCTAAATCTTTGTACTGTGTTCTGTGGGCTTCATCTACAATAACTATGATATCCTTCCTGTCTGACAACAATGGGTATTTCTTACCTTTTTCAAATCTGAATTTATGAATCAAGGTAAATAATATCGTCTTATTGGTTGTTAATTGCTCCCTCAATTTGGCACTGTTTGCAGGCCTGACTTCCTCATCCTCCGACATAAATTCTGTACGAAGGAAGTTTTTATATATCTGGTCATCTAAATCCTCACGATCTGTAACCACCAAAAAGGTAAAGTTTCCTGAACATTTGTGCTTGATTTTCCGTGCAAGCATGACCATTGAGTAGCTTTTTCCACTACCCTGTGTATGCCAGAAAACACCCAATTTACCATCAAGTTTTTCACGGTTCACAAAGGCGTCAAAGGCATTGTTAATGCCTAAGAATTGATGGTTCTTCGCAATAATTTTGGTACGTTTTCTATCAAACAATATAAAGTTTTCTATATAATCTATTAAAGTTTCCTTTCTCAGCAGACCATTTATTAGGTATTCAAGGCTTATGGCAGCCTCTTTAATCTGCTCTCTATCGGGCTTTTCCTTTTCACTGTCAACTTTTAGCCATTCAAAAAAATGCTCATATCCTGCCTTAAAGCTACCAGCTCTTGTTTCCACTCCGTTTGAAAGCACACAAATCTGATTATAATTGAACAAGTACGGAATGTCCTTGATATAGTCGGTCAAATTCTTATCATATGCGTTTTTTACCAATATATTTGAATTTTTTAATTCTATGAAAACAAGGGGCAGACCATTTATAAATATAATCAAATCAGGTCTTCGCCAATGAACCTCTCCTTTAATCCACATTTGGGAGGCAACAGTATAATTATTATTGAGGGGATTTATATAATCAATGATATTAAGAATATTGCTTTCCTTTTTGCCGTTTACTTCATAGTCGACTTTTATCCCTGTTCTGAGTAGTTGATAATTAGCATGGTTAACAGTCATCAAATCTCCGGCAATTGGGGTATAACGAAGATTTTGGGCAACTGCTTTAATTGTGTCCTCTGGAATAGCAGGGTTGATTTCACACAGCTTTTTAAAAAGTATGTCAAATAGCACCACCTGCTTTTT
>CAYXPB010000224.1:0-6182 GCA_964466645.1 uncultured Acetivibrio sp.
CAGAAGCAAGAACGATGATTGCTAAAAATGATTATGATTTAATTCTATTGGATGTTATGCTTCCTGATGGAGCGGGCTATGACTTTTGCAAGGAACTGAGATTAAGTAGTGACATCCCAATCATATTTCTAACCGCATGCGACGAAGAGGTAAATATTGTAATGGGATTAGATGTTGGTGGGGATGACTACATAACCAAACCTTTCAGGATAAAAGAGTTGATTTCAAGGATAAAAGCTGTTTTGAGGAGAAAGTGGGGGAAAAAAGAACAAACAGATAGGCTATCCAGCGGTAAAATAACGATTCATATACTTGAGTGCAAGGTATGGGTAGGGGAAGAAGAAATCTTACTGACAAATATGGAGTATAGGCTCTTGCTAGTTTTTATGAGAAATCCTAATCAGGTTTTAAAAAGGGTTAAGCTGTTGGAAATTTTATGGGACATGGATATGAGTTTTGTTGATGATAACACATTGTCAGTATACATAAAAAGGTTAAGGGATAAGTTGGAAATTAATTCGGATAACTTGGGATGTATTACGACAATCAGAGGTATGGGATATAAATGGAATATGGAAGTCAGGGGGGAGTGAATATGAACAACAGTGAATCTAGGACAGTGTTAATAGAGCTCATTATCATATTTTCTTTAGCAGCTTTAGTACTATATATTTTTATTACGATCGAACTAATGGATGTGAGTAATCGAATAACTAGACAAAATGCTGCTATTGTAAGCCTTCTGACAGAAAAGTATCCTCAGTCTAAAAACGAAATTACTTCAATAATTACAGGGAATTACAATGAATCGGATGAGGCAAAAGGCGAGGAAATACTGAAAAACTATGGATACAAAGATAAGATGTCTTTATTGTTTCAGCCAGCAATAAAAGATGTATATAAAGATATAGGGATTAAAATACTTGTGATATTGCTGTTGATTTTTGTACCTATTTTTTTTGTAGTATGGCGTGGATATATTAGGGTTTTCTCAAGTATAAAAGCAATAGCTTGTATAGCGGAAAAGGTTGTGGATGGTGACTTTTCAAGTTCATTACAGGACAAAGGGGAAGGAGATTTTTATGTTTTGGGACATCATTTTAATCAAATGTCAAACCGACTCATGCTTAACATAGACCGACTAAAAAAAGAAAAGATTTTTCTTAAGAATATCATATCAGACATTTCCCATCAATTGAAAACACCCATATCAACGTTGATAGTATCAAATGAACTGATGTTAAATGACAGAAACATGAAAGATGAAACAAGAATTATTTTTCTGGAAAGAAGCAAAAGTCAGCTTGAAAGAATCGAATGGCTAACAAAGAGCCTTTTAAAGCTGGCCTTGCTTGAATCGGAGAATGTTACCTTCAAGAAGGATAAAGTTCTGCTATCAAAAGTAGTATTTGATTCAATTAAATTTATGAACAATCTAGCAGAACCAAAAAATGTCAAAATAGAAGTTTATGGAGATACAGAATGCGCATGGTTCAAAGGTGATGAAAAGTGGACTGTGGAAGCTATTGTCAATATAGTTAAAAACAGCATTGAACATACTCCTGAAGATGGAGAAATCAAAATATTTATAGACCAGACACGGCTTATAAGTAGCGTTACAATAGTAGATAATGGGGAGGGTATAGATACTGAAGAAATACCTAAAATATTTGATAGATTCTATAAAGGAAAAAGTTCATCCAAGTCAGATAGCGTGGGAATTGGACTTGCACTTTCTAAAATGATTGTTTGCGGTCAGAATGGGAATATATCGGTTAAAAGTGAAAAAGGAAAGGGGAGTGAATTTTTAATAACATTTCTAAAAACGCTATAAATTTTTGTTGGGATCCAAGTTGATAGTGTCAACTGGTAATAATAAGAAATGTATAGTCTTATTTTACCAGTATTATGAAGCTTGCTTTTGTAAGATTTCCGAAAATGGTCCAATGTACATGGGTTTTGCAAATACGTAAATATGGCATTGTTTACATTGATGTTGATAATCTCTAAGTCTTGAATTCAAAGTGTTTTTGAAGTGAAATTAAGGACATTATTCACATTCTATACACCTGTTTTAACTTTTTTTATTGGTGTAAAATTGTAAGGGGGGTTATCAGATTTGTTGATCCCTTTTTACCAGCACTTTGCCAATAAACTTTATGGATTCCTCAAGGTACCACAAAATTTATCTTTGAACCAAATTTTTTCTGTAATAACTCCTCTATTACAAAAATGTAAGATTGAATTCATTGGATATTAAGATTGGGGACATATAATTAAAATATAGGATACTTAAATAGTGGAGGGATTATTGATGGAAGTTGTTAGAGTTGTAGATCTGAATAAGTTTTATGGTCAAGGTGAAACAAAAGTCGAAGCACTGAAAAATGTAAATTTAAGCATAAACCGAGGCGAATTTGTAGCCATTGTTGGACCGAGTGGATCTGGTAAAAGCACACTTTTACATATACTAGGTGGTGTAGATGTTCCTACAAACGGAAAAGTTATTATTGATGGAGAAGATATCATCCAACTGAATGAAAACAAACGTGCAATATTCCGTAGAAGAAAAATTGGATTTATTTTCCAACAATACAATTTGATGCCAGTGCTGACTGCAGAGGAAAATATTATGTTGCCGTTACTTTTGGATAACAAAAATGCTGATAATTCTTACTTGGAGGATTTATTAAATCTACTGGGTTTAAAAGATAGGAGAAGACATTTGCCATCAGAGCTTTCAGGCGGGCAAATGCAGAGAGTCGCAATAGGTAGAGCTCTTGCATATAAGCCTTCGATTATTTTGGCTGATGAACCTACAGGAAATCTTGATAGCAAAAATGGACATGAAATTGTTAATCTTCTTAAAATATCGGTCAAAAAATACCATCAGACTCTCATTATGATAACTCATGATTTAAATATTGCATCTGAGGCTGATAGGATTATCAAAATCGAAGATGGAATGATTCAAGGGGGTAAATAGAAATGAGAAGCTATCTTGGTATAACCACGAGATACCTGAAGGTTCAAAGAAGAAGAACGTTTCTAACCATATTAGGAATTATCCTGTCTGCTGCACTAATATCCGGTATCGGAACAATTGGTATGAGCTTTTTGGAAAAGATGTTAAGAGATACCATTGATATAACCGGCGACTACTATGCAAAAGTTACGAATATTGGTCTTGACAAAATAGAAAATATTAAAGGACATGTTTTAGTAGACACTATATGCTTGGAGAATTATGAGGGTTTTGCAGATAAAAAATTTCTAGGAAATGACAAGGGTGTGACATCCGAATTTAAGGGCTATAACGTTGTTGGATATGATAAAAAAGCTCTGAGTATGCTTCCCATAAAAATAGAATCAGGACGAATGCCAGAAAACGCGGATGAAATAGTTATTGGAACAGGAACACTACAATTTTTGAAGTCACCACCGAATGTAGGAGAGAAAATTGAATTGGAAATAACTCCAGGGTCTATTGGCAACGATGGGGGAATCATCAAAGAAGGTGAGGCATATATTAAGGAATACAAGGTAGTAGGATACCTTGATTCCTGGAAAAGTTATCCTTTTCGGATGAATGCAATAACACTTTGTGATAGTGAAAGCTTAAAAATTGATAGTCATAATTCTATATATATAAAATTAAAGAATTCAAGCAAGATAAAACAGGATGTGAGTCAAATACTTCTAGATGCCACCATTTCACAGAATGGCCCAACAGCAGTAAAGGTATCTTATAATGATAAGGTTTTAAGACTTTTATTCCAGGCAGAAGACAAGACCAATATTGCATTGATAGCGTGTTTGGTATTTCTTGGATTGATAGTTATTATTTCTATGATTGCCGTCATATACAATACTTTCAACATATCGATATTTGAACGTGTTTCTCAATTCGGGCTATTAAGGTGTGTCGGTTCTACTCCTAGTCAAATTAGGTGTATGGTATTTAAAGAAGCAACTATTCTCGGAGGAATAGGCATACCCATTGGAATTCTCCTTGGAACTATAGCAATGCAAGTCTTGTTTTCATTCTTGTCATTTATAGCTCCTAGCTTGCCTTTCGGG
The DNA here is from genome assembly GCA_964466645.1 of uncultured Acetivibrio sp. GTDB lineage: Bacteria > Bacillota > Clostridia > Acetivibrionales > Acetivibrionaceae > Acetivibrio. Next base: position 4,081 of record CAYXPB010000224.1, read on the forward strand.
GATCTCAAACTTATTATTTCTCCATATATTATTGCATTAAGCTTTATAATGGGCTTTATAGCAGTTTATCTTTCTGCTTTCGGTCCTGCCAGAAAAGCTGGTAAGATTTCACCAATGGAAGCAGTTAAAAATATTGGCAGTCTAAAGAAGGAAAAGCTGGGTAAAATATCATCTGCAAGGTTTGCACAATTACTCTTTGGAGCAGAGGGATGGATGGCACAAAAAAACCTTGGCAGGAATAGAATAAGACTTGTCATAACGGTACTTTCAATGATTATAAGCATAGTACTATTCATTGTTTTCAGCAGTTTTATTGATTTAGCATATAAGACTGGGTTAAATGATACAGATAATGAGATGGTGAATTTTACTATACAGAATAAAATTGATCTATATGGTGATGTGACAATAACACCTGAAGAAATAAAAGAGTTAGCATCATTACCTGAGGTTAAGACATTGTTTACTTATTATAAACAATTCTATAAATCTGGCGGTGAAGTAATCTTACTCCCTAAAGATAAAGTAAGCAGCAAGCTAAAGGATTTTGCGGATAGTTGGTATGGTCAACACCTATTTGAGGGGGAGTATATAAAATTTGATAAAAGCCATGTTATTGCGCTGGGAGATAATGTTACGACAATTTTAGAAAAATATCTTGAACAAGGAGATATAAATATTAATACTATGAACAAGGAGAATGGTGTTATAGTTGTGGAAACCGGTGAAGTATATAACACAGAGACGAAGAGCAAAATGGTTCTGAAAACCTCAAATCTTAGACCAGGAGATATGATTAAAATAAAAGTACCTGGTACTGCGACAGATGACTCGAATGGGTTTAGGGAATTTAAGGTGATGGCTGTTTTAAAGCAAGGAATATGGGGTGAAAAGTTCAATGAAAATGGTGGTATCAATATTTATACAACAGAGAAAATTTACAAGGATTTAACCTCTAAAAATAAACAGCCACATATGATTTTGATAGAAGTGAAGAGTGGCCAAGATACAAAACTTTTGAAAGAGCGTTTGCAAGATTATGTTCAAAGATACCCAGATATGCTTTCTAACGATTATGATGAGCAAATGAAGGAGTATTTCCAGTCTAATATAATTATCAGCATATTTGTATACGGATTTTTCTGTATCATTGCTCTGATAGGGTGTGTAAACATAATTAATACAATAAGCACCAATATCATTTTAAGAACCCGTGAACTCTCTATTTTGAAGGCGATTGGTATGACTCAAAATGGAATCAAGAAGTTGATTTGCTTAGAGAGTATATTATATGGGGTTATTGCCTGTATACTAGGAACAGTTATAGGTTGTGTACTTTCGTTTACCTTGTATAAATTGTTTTATGGTGCTATAGCAATTGAATGGAATATGCCATGGAAATATATGGCGATCGGCATAGTGGGTACAATGTTAGTTACTTTACTAGCTGGGTATATCCCTCTTAAACGAATAAACAACGCCATAATCGTTGAAAATATCAGGGAAGAACAATAAAATTGCTACTTCTATAGTGAAATAAAAAAAGTAAAACCATTTCGCAAAATCACATACTTTGCGAAGTGGTTTTTTTATCCGATTATTGAGGAAAAAAGAAACTAAAGCTTTGATAATTTGTATATACTGTTATAATGTGTTTATGGCCAGAAAGATGTGTCAATTGTTACGCAATAACAATTATTATAATCAATCAATATACTGTATACGAGAGAGGTGGTTCTCTGATAGTTAACTTTCCTAAAAGTGCTAAAAGAAAATGATAATGTTGCAATAATCATGGATTACAAATTCATCGGTTATGGAGAAATTGTGTCTGCCTAAATCAGAGTATAATGGCTTGATGACAGGAAGTAGGCTATCCAGATTTAGCAGATAGAGTTTTGAAATGTTCTTATCCAGCTTGGATATCCTACTTTTTTGTGTAACAAAGTGGAGCAGGAGCTTTAATTTCAATGTGTACTGGTAATTTTCATGTAATTCCAATGTAGTAATATATATATATATATATATATAGCCTCACAAAACAGAATAGGTGGTAAAATTGACTATACATTTCCGTTTTTGGGGCATTCTTGATTTGCCAA
>CAYXPB010000224.1:6192-9048 GCA_964466645.1 uncultured Acetivibrio sp.
ATATGCAGGCTGGAAAGCAATTGGAAAATTTAATGACAATTTTTACTGATTTTTAGAGGTAAAACAGAAATGTGGAATCCCAAAAATTAGATAAATAAAACCCTCGGAGTTTCCGAGAGCAAACAATAATGCATAGGGGGGATCGATATGTTTGATGATATAGTTATATGTGTCGTTTACCGCTTCGTCTAAAGATTGATACAAGGACTCGTTATACCTTTTTTAAAATACAGACGCTGAACCACCCACATAGGGTTAACAGAATAGTTGACTATCCTAACTATTTACCTCAAAGGGTAACACAATAATAAACTTACATTACCAATTCTAATACTTTTTCTAAATAAAATCTACAAAGGAAACACTTTACTTACTGTACTTAAAGGTTTTACTGGCTGCATACTAACAAAAATTAAGCATATTGCCAATAGTTATTGAATTTATTCTTTTTGCTTTGTGAATATTTTTTATTAAATCTCTATATATGTAAATTTTGTTTATTATTTTGTCTTGTATTTATATGTTTTATTTACATGCATTATTTACAGACTTATTTCACTATTAATAATTTGAGAAAGTATTAGAATTTATACCTTACAAAATATTAAGATTTGTAAGATATATAAGAAAATACAACCATATATGTAAGTAACATTAAAATGTAATTGTTGTTAACATAATATCAAAAGTTCGATATATGATGGGAATATTGGGAATATATATTGACAAATATTATTAAAAAATTTATTATTAAACAAGATGATTCTAAGAAAATTGTAATATTAGTATAAAATATGTAAGATTGACTGTTTAATAAAAAAATAGAAAAAGTAAATATAAATAGCAATAAGAAAAAATGGCTAGTATATTTACCATAAGTTTGTTGACGGAGGAGATAATTAACAATTAACCGCTAGTTAAGAGATTACAGCTGATAGATATTAGTATCGTGAAGGCATAAAAAAATAAAAGGGGATTAAAGGAAATGTTAGCTAAAAAAGATTCTTCTAAAGAGGTTAATCATAAAGTTAAGGATGAATTATCATATAGATGTTCCGTTCCTGATGGTGAAAATATAAATAAGCCATTCCAGCTATCAGACTTACAAATGGCTTATTTTATGGGCAGGGATGAGGAGTTTGAATTAGGTGGTGTATCTTGCCATTATTATATTGAGATTGAAACAAAGCTTGAAATTGCCAGATTAAATTTAGCACTTCAAAAATTAATCAACCGTCACCCGATGTTAAGGGCTGTGATACTGCCGGAAGGTAAGCAGTGCATACTTGAGAATGTACCGGAGTATAAGATTGAAACAATCGATATATCTTGCCATAATAGCGGTTCTAAGATCCAATGTATTGAAAATGAAAGGGACAGGATGTCGCACTACGTTTTTAAGACGGACCAATGGCCGTTATTTGAATTTAGAGCCTATAAACTTTCAAGCGATACAAGCTATCTTTTTATTGGTATTGACGTATTAATTGCAGACGCATTAAGCATTCAGATAATTACCAGGGAACTGATGGACTATTATAACAATCCCGAAACTTCTTTGCCTGAGCTCCAGTTTACTTTCAGGGACTTTATCCTTGCATATGATGAATTTAAACACACAGATGTTTACAAAAACGACAAGGAATTCTGGACGAAAAAGTTAGACGGTTTTCCGCAGCCTCCTGTACTGCCTTTGAAAGCAGAGCCATCGGCAATAGGAAAGCCAAGATTCAGAAGACTTTGCCAGAATATCAGTAAAGGCTACTGGGAAAAACTGAAGCTAAAGTGCAGGGAAAAGAATATCCGCCCTTCGGTAGTCTTTTGTACTGCTTACGCTGAGGTACTTGGATTCTGGAGCAACCAGCCCTGTTTTGCTATAAATTTCACTGTGGCAAACCGCTATCCCTTTCATAACGATGTTGAAAGAATTATTGGGGACTTTACATCAGTTATGCTTATTGAGGTTGATTTAAGACATAAAATGTCTTTTTGGGAAAGGGCTGAAAAAATACAGGGCACTCTTTCAGAGGCGCTGGAACATAAGCATTATGATGGTATAGAGATGATAAGGGAACTGGCGAAGGACAACAATTTGGGGAATAAATCCGTAATGCCTGTAGTATTTACCAGTTTGATGTTTGCAGATCACCAGGACGGCTGGGCACAGTTCGGTGAGATCAAATACAACATAACCCAGACATCACAGCTTTTCCTTGACAACCAGGTTACCAAATCCCTAAACGGTATAAATATCAGGTGGGATTTTGTTGACCAGCTTTTTGACAGTGAAGTTATTTACAAGATGTTTGAGCAGTACAGCGGAATTCTTAAAAGCCTGCTGGATGAAGATAATGAGTATGCTATAGAGCTTAGCGAAGCTGATAAGGCTTTATATTCAAGCTATAACGATACAAAAGAGGATATAAAGGCTTCTACTTTGAACGGGCTGTTTAAAGATCAGGTATTGAAAACGCCTAAAAACATTGCAGTAACCCGTGAAGGATGCAGCATAACCTTTGAAGAGCTTGACAGGATGTCAGACTGTGTAGCCCGCTATCTGATACAATCGGGCGTGAAAAGGGGAGATAAGGTAGGTGTGCTTGCTGCAAGGGAGCCAGCTACAATTGTAAACATAATGGGTATTTTAAAGGCTGGAGGGGCTTATGTCTCTGTAAACCCCGAACATCCGGTAGAACGCAGCAACTATATACTTAAAAATAGCGACAGCAAATTGCTGCTAAAGCCTAGCGATTATGAGGAATTAAAACTTGCACGGTATTGCAAAGGCGAGCTAAGTTCCATTTCAGAGCCTGATGATATAGCCTATATAATATATACCTCAGGAAGTACCGGAAG
>CAYXPB010000225.1:0-9033 GCA_964466645.1 uncultured Acetivibrio sp.
TTAGATCATAGGGTGAGAACCAATAACATCAATTTTGCCGTAGGGGATTATGTTCCGTTAATGCTCGAGACACAAATTATGTGGCCGATAGAAAATCCTGTGATCAGCATTGGTTTGAACTTGCGAAAACAGGACGGTATAGCTAGTGGATTCATTTTAAGGGAAATAATGTCGGGGGGAAGCGTTAATAAAAAGATGTTCAAAATAGATGTGAATGGTTCAAGTATAAATGAAACAGAGTTTACTGTTTTGTCAGTAGGAGAGGGGCCTAATAGAAAAATAAACATCCAAATTTCGAGGAGTTTTTCTGAAAATGACAAAATACAGTTATATTATATTGTGAAATCTACAGCTACTAGTGAGGTTTTTAACCTTGGAATAAAGGATTATCTAAATGATAATGGGTTAAATAATGTTAATTTGAACATATTTTACGAAATTAGTCAGTGGATTGATTTAGGTATTGTTATTAATGATATATACTCTAGTGCTTCTAGTAGCGATTCTAACGAAATGCTGCGATTTATTGCAGATATAAAGCTAGAAGATCCTATACTGCTTGAATAAAAACAATGCCATATCCAAAGCTGTAATTTTGTTAATAAAATAAATATTATGTTTTAAAAGTATATAAGTTTAGATATAATAAGCTTATATATTTTTTTGAGTATTTTTATTATTTGACACAAAAAGGTGGATGAAAATGATAAGATTTGGACCTTCAGGAAATTCGGAGAGTTTTTATGAGCAGGGTTATAAATCCTCTGTTCAGATGCCTGCTTGGCTAAATGCTATGGGGCTAAATGCATATGAGTATCAATGCAGTAAAGGGGTAAAAGTAAGTGAAGCTGCAGCAAGAAATATCGGTGAAGAGGCATCGAAATATGCTATATTCTTAAGTATTCATGCACCTTACTACATAAATATGGCAAGTGAGGAAGAAGAAAAGAGGATTAATTCAAAACGTTATATTATAGAGACTTTAACTTGTGCAAAATGGATGGGAGCAAAAAGAATAGTTGTACATACCGGTTCCTACAGCAAGGTGGACAAAAAATGGGCTCTTGATATGGCAATAAAAGTTATGAAGGAAGTTTTGGAGGAAGCAAGGGAAAAAGGCCTTGATGATATAGTTATATGTCCCGAGGTACTAGGAAAGCAAAACCAGCTTGGGTCTTTAGAAGAAATTATTGAAATATGTAAAATTGATGAAAGACTTATACCTACGGTAGATTTTGGACATATACATGCCAGGGGACAGGGTATACTGAACTCAGTCGAGGATTTTATAGAGGTATTGGAAAAGATCGAGAAAAATTTAGGTTATGACAGACTTAAAAACCTGCACTGTCATTTTAGCAGAATCGAGTTCACCAAAGGTGGAGAAAAGAAACATTGGACGATTGATGATGTCCAGTTCGGTCCTGATTTTGAACATTTGGCTAAAGCTTTACATATAAAACAAATGGAACCGGTTATAATATGTGAGTCAAGAGGTAACATGGCAGAAGATGCGCTTAAACTAAAAAAAATATACGAACATGCGGGGGATAGAATATGAAAAAAATATTAATAATAAACGGTCCAAACTTAAACCTTTTAGGCACCAGGGAAAAAGCTGTATACGGTACTGAAACACTAGAGGATATAGCCGGAAAAACAAGTGTTGAGGCGGCAAGGCTTAACGTTGAGGTGGAGTTTATTCAAACTAATCACGAGGGTGAGATCATTGACAGGATACATGCTGCAAGGGGAACTGCGGATGTTATAATCATCAATCCCGGTGCATATACTCATTACAGCATAGCGATAAGAGATGCTATAAAGGCTGTGGAGATACCTGCAATTGAGATTCATCTTTCAAATATACATGCAAGAGAAGAATTCAGAAGTCACTCTGTTATTGCACCAGTTTGTGTGGGACAAATTTGCGGCTTCGGAAGTAGCAGCTATATAATGGGGTTGAACGCAGCATTAATGTTATAGTAATGAAAATATAATAAAGTGATTCAAAAAAATAACTGATCAATTGCCATTTCAAAAAGTTTATATTGAGGGGATTTGTTATTCAAATAATGTATTTGTTATTTTTTGAAATGGCTTAAAGGTGATAAAAATGGCGGATAAAAATCAAATTGAAAGAAGACTTAAGGAACTACGCAGTAAACTATCTGAAAAGGGTTTAGATGCTGCCTTGATTACAAAAAGGGAAAATTACATATACATGTCCAACTTTACAGGTACCTTTGCGAATTTGCTTATTACTCCTGATAAGGCGATACTTGTGACTGATTTTAGATATGTAGAGCAAGCAAAAGAAGAGGTTCACGTATTTGACATTATTCAATATCATGGAAACTTGACCGTAACCTTGAATGATTTAATTCTATCAAATAAAATAAAAAATCTTGGCTTTGAAGAAGACTATTTGACTTTTAAGACCTATGATGATATGTTAAGAAAGCTAAGTATAAGTAAACTCTTACCTTTAGGTGGTATTATTGAGGTTTTAAGACTTGTTAAGGATCCCGGAGAAATTGAAGTGATAAGGGAAGCTGTAAGAGTAGCAGATGAAGCGTTTTCTCATGTTTTAAAATATATTAAACCCGGTGTGAGTGAAATGGAAGTTGCTGCGGAGCTTGAATATTATTTCAAGACTCAGGGAGCAAGAGGTCCATCCTTTGATACAATTGTTGCCTCGGGATTGAGATCAAGTCTTCCTCATGGAGTGGCTTCGCATAAGATTATTGAACTTGGAGATGCTGTTACTTTGGATTTTGGGGCGGTTTATAACGAGTACTGCTCCGATATGACTAGGACGGTCTTTGTGGGGCAGCCGAAAGAAGAACTGAAAGAAATATACGAAATTGTTTTAAGAGCCCAAAGAGCTGGTGTTGAGGGTGCTGTAAAGGATTTGACGGGTAGAGAGATTGACAGTATAGCAAGAAATATAATATCCGATTCAGGTTATGGTGAACATTTCGGACACAGTCTAGGACATGGAGTGGGGCTTGAAATTCATGAGGATCCGAGACTATCACAGTTAGGTACATTAAAAATGAAAAACGGTATGGTGGTGACAGTTGAACCGGGAATATATATTAGTGGCTTAGGTGGAGTGAGAATTGAGGATATGATAGTTATTAATGATGAAAAACCTATGGTTTTGACAGGATCAACAAAGGAAATGATAATACTGTAGTTTTTGATTTTTTTATTATGATGTTACAAATGCACTCTAACTATATTGGGTATGCACTATTAGAGCTTTTTTAAATACAGACGGTTAGCATTATTTTTCTTAGAAAGAAACTTTTGCTTGAAATTAGCCTGATTTTATTTTAAGATAAACTAGGAAATGATTATTATTTTCTTTGAATTGAACCGAAGCTTTTATTGATTTCAATATAATAATTTTTTGGAGGGATAATTTAATGATTACTGCTGGTGATTTTAGAAACGGCGTAACTTTTGAGCTTGACGGAAACATATTTCAAATAGTTGAGTTTCAGCATGTTAAACCAGGTAAAGGAGCAGCTTTTGTTAGAACAAAGCTTAAGAATATTGTAACTGGTGCTACAGTTGAGAGAACTTTCAATCCAACCGATAAGATGCCTAAGGCGCATATTGAAAGAAAGGACATGCAGTTTCTTTATAGTGATGATGATCTATATCATTTTATGGATACTGAGACTTTTGAGCAAATGCCTATAGGAAAAGATAATATTGGAGACGCTCTTAAGTTCGTAAAAGAAAATGAAGTTGTAAAAATATTGTCTCATAAGGGAAATGTTTTTGGTATCGAGCCGCCTACATTTGTTGAATTGAAGATAATAGAAACAGAACCAGGTTACAAAGGTGATACTGCTACAGGTGCTACAAAGCCTGCAACTGTTGAAACAGGTGCGGTAATTAAAGTTCCTTTGTTTGTTGATTCCGGTGAGGTTATAAGAATAGATACCCGCACTGGGGAGTATATGGAAAGAGTTTAGTGGGTATAATATATCAGTGAGTTGGAAGCATATGACGTTGGTTCAAAGCTGTTCTGATGATCGATGTCCACCTTGTTGAAATATATGTCCTTAAAGCAGAATTAATAGAATATTATTACTTACTAATACAAAGTAAAGGAGAGAAACCTATGAGCTTTATTAAAGAAAGGGTTGCATACCTGAAGGGATTAGCTGAAGGTATGAAGATTGGTGATGCAACAAATGAGGGCAAGCTATTAAGTTCCATAATTGATGTTTTGGATGATATGGCTCTTGCTATTGATGATGTTGAAGAAGTTCAAGAGCAGCTTGGTGAGCAAGTAGATAACATGGATGAAGATCTTGCAGAAGTAGAAAGAATTCTTTTTGATTGCGAAGAAGATGATGATGATGATGATGGAATACTTGCAGAAGTTGAGTGTCCGCATTGCAGTGAGATAATAGAACTTGAAGAGGATATGCTCGATGAAGAAGCAGAATCTTTTGAGTGCCCACACTGTGGAAAAGATGTAGCTGTTGAATGGGACTGCGATTGTGGCGAATGTTGTGACCACGATCACGAGGAATAATAGTACTTATAAGTAAAAAAATAAGTGTCGCAAACTACTTTATAGTGGTGAGCGGCACTTTTTTTGTTCGGATTTTTTATAATGGTAATTTGCCAGTTGTTTTTGGAATCACCCAAGGTGATTCCAATTTCATTTCCCGTATTATTTTATTTTTAGCATACAAATGGACAAATTATAATATTTATTAACTAAGAAATCTAAGTGGTCTGTATACTAATAAAAGTTTGAAATACAGACTACTTGCACCGGAAGTGATTATGCTTTTATGGGAGGAGAATTTAATGATTACTAATGACAAGCAAGTCTTTAAAATGGAGGAAGTTAATAGTTTCGAAAGGGATATATTAAGATTTGTTTCACTTGATTTGAGAAATGCAATAAGAAGGGTGCCTATAATGGACTTGATGTGCACAGAAGAAATAAGGTTTAGGGTAAACAGGCCGATAATGATCCAGAATCATAAGGGGAACTTTTTTTTAAACGCATTAGGTGAGTTGAAATCTAAACCTGAAAATTCAGTGTTTGTAACATTGGAACAGATAATAAAAACGTTAGAACTGATAAGTGAAAATTCAATATATGCATTTCAAGAAGAGATACGAAACGGGTATATTACATTAAGAGGCGGACATCGCGTAGGTATAACAGGCAAAGCAGTGTTAGACGGAGCAGAAATAAAGAATTTAAAGGATGTATCCGGTCTCAATATAAGAATATCAAGAGAAGTTAATGGTTCATCGTCAAAAATTCTCAATTACATAGTACAAGGCGAAAATGATGTTTATAATACACTTATCATTTCACCACCAAAGTGTGGTAAGACTACAATACTGAGGGATATTACGAGAAATATCAGTGATGGTGTTGAACAAATGGGACTGAAGGGTTTGAAAGTAGGAGTTGTGGATGAAAGGTCTGAAATTGCTGCATGTTTTAAGGGTTCACCCCAAAAACAAGTTGGTGTCAGAACAGATGTGCTTGATGCTTGTCCTAAGCAACTTGGTATGTCGATGTTACTTAGATCTATGTCTCCTGACGTCATTATAACAGATGAAATAGGGAGCACTGGAGATAAGGATGCCTTAATGCAGGTAATAAATGCGGGTGTGAAAATTATTACAACAGCTCATGGCTTTAATATTTCACAACTAAAGTTGCGTAAAGAAGTGCTAAGTATGCTCGAAGAAAAAGTGTTTGATAGACTGGTCGTATTAAGTTCGAAAGACGGACCGGGAACTTTGGAGGAGGTAATAGACGGCAGTAATATGAAGTTTTTGTATAGGAGGGATAAACTATGCTGTTAAAAATAGTGGGTAGTTTGATTGTTCTTATTTCATGCAGTCTCTTAGGATATTCTCATGCGAAGACTTATGCAAAAAGGCCAGAAGAACTTAAAGTTCTTCAAACACTATTTCAGATATTTGAAAATGAAATAAGTTTTTTATCAAACGTGCTAGAAGAGGCCTTTCTAAAAGTATGCAGTTGTACAGATAGTAGTGTGGGCGTTTTTTTTGAAGCAACTGTCAAGAACCTAGAAGATGGATCTTGTGCTTATGAAGCATGGACAAAGGCTGTTGGGGAAAATATCACCAAGACAAATTTAAATTCTGAAGACGAGGGCATAATTATTTCCTTTGGTAAAATGCTCGGGGGGTCTGATTTAGAGGGGCAGATTAAAAATATTCGTCTTACTGTAAGTCAGCTAAAAATTCAGGAGCAAAAGGCCGAGGAGTTGAAAGCCAAGAATGAAAGCATGTTTAAGAATCTTGGCGTGTTAGGTGGTTTGGCAATAATTATTTTATTGTTCTAAATAGAAAGTTTCTCTGAATATATATAACTTGTACAGAAAAGTTTTTTGAAACACCCTTTGACCAGTTGTTTTTTTGAATCACTTAAATAACGCGAGAGGAAATATTTATTATGGATATTGATTTGATTTTTAAGATAGCAGCTATAGGAATACTGGTTTCTGTGCTAAATGCTTTGCTTAACAAGTCTGGAAGAGATGAGCAGGCAATGATGACAACACTTGCAGGCCTAATAGTTGTACTTATGATGATAGTAAAGGAAATAGTAAATTTGTTTGATACTGTAAAGACATTATTTCAGTTTTAAAATTAAGGATGATTTCTATGGATATACTTCAGATAATAGGATTGGCGATTGTGGCAACAGTGATAATAGCAGTTTTAAAAGCTCAAAGGCCTGAGTTCGCAATACAGATAAGTATTGCAGCAGGGATAATCGTTTTTACCATGATTTTGGGAAAGATAACTGCTGTAATCGAGCTTTTAAATAGCTATGCCCAAAGGGTTAATATAGATACCATATATCTTTCAACACTGCTTAAAATTGTTGGAATAGCATATATTACAGAATTTGGAGCGGAGGTATGCAAAGATGCCGGTGAAGGTGCAATTGCTTCTAAAGTTGAGTTAGCTGGAAAAGTGGTTATTATTGTACTAGCGGTTCCGATAATAACATCATTATTGGATTTGATTATAAGAATTATGCCGTAAGCATATCATAAAGAGTGAACGGACGGGGATAAAATGATTAGAGAGAACAAAAGATCACATATTTGTGCCTTAAATAAAATAATAGTTTTTTTTATATTGTTTCTAGTATTGTGTGTTTCATTTTCTATACAAATAAGTGCTGAAGAGATTACAGAGCACGAAATAATTGAAGAGCAGGCACAATCCAATGAAATTAATTCTGTTGAGGACAAACTAAAAAAGACAATGGATGAAGAATTCTATGAAATAATGCCCGGTTATAACCCTGAAAACTTGATAAAAGATGTTGCTAAAGGAGAATTTAAGTTTGATATTTCAAGTATTTTTAACAGAATTATAATGTTTTTGTTTAAAGAGGTATATATAAATATTGATATTCTGATAAAATTGGTGGTTTTAGTAATCGTTTGTGCAGTCCTTAAGAACTTGCAGTCATCTTTTATGAGTAAAAGTGTGGGAGAACTTGCCTTTTATGTGTGCTATATAGTATTGGTTTCTGTATTGATGGTTAGCTTTAATAGTGCCCTTAAGGCAGGTGTTGAGATAATTGATGCTATGGTGAATTTTATGTATGCATCTATTCCAGTACTTATAACCTTATTGATCTCAGGGGGGAATATTACTTCCGGTGGAGTTTTACAACCTGTACTTATAATGATTGTGCAATTTACAGCTACAACAATTAAAACTGTTTTTGTTCCGCTTATAGTACTTTCAACCGTCATATCCATTGTCAATAATATTTCGGATAAAGTACAGGTTGCTAGGCTTGCGTCCTTTTTAAAAAATGTCACTGCATGGTCTTTAGGTTTAATACTTACATTATTTGTTGCAGTAGTATCACTTCAGGGGTCTCTAGGGGCTGTGGTTGATGGTGTGACAAGTAAGACCGCTAAATTCGCAATAAGTGCTTTTATACCTGTTGCAGGAAAGTATCTTGCCGATGCAGCCGACGCTGTTGTAGGATGTACACTGCTTATAAAAAATGCAATGGGAGTTGCAATTATGATTGGAATAGTATCAATAAGTCTTATTCCGATTCTAAAGATGTTGGCTATCATAGGTTTGTACAGGCTGGCATGTGTTTTTCTAGAACCTGTGGCAGAAAGTAGAATTGTAAAGTGTATAGGAGAGGTAGCCGGTTCGATGACTTATATTCTAGGAATAGTAGCTTCGGTAGCATTTATGTTTCTAATAACGGTGACCACTTTGATTACTGCAAGTAATTTGAGTGCTATGATGAGGTGATGGCGTGATAGAATTCTTAAAAGACTGGTGTTTAAATGTTGTAACTCTTGTGATTTTTATAGTACTTTTAGAAATGCTTTTACCATCGGGCAAGATGAAAAAAATGATAAACTTAGTATCCGGTCTCATCCTTGTAATTGCATTGATAAATCCGGTGTTAGGGTTATTTCAAAAAGGAATAAATCTTGAAGAGTATCAGATGAGTAATAGTAATTTCATTGACAAGAAGGAGATTATGGTGAATAGTCAAGCGATGAAAGAGGAGCAAACAAGACAAATCACCAATGTATATAGAAACAAAATTATAAGTCAACTTGAGGACTTGGTAAGAGATATAAAAGGTGTGTTGAAAGTTAAGGCTGATGTAATTATAAATGATGATTATGCGGATGAAAAGTTTGGGGAAGTTAAAAAGGTTTATCTTGAATTGAAACTTGGGGAAGCAGATGAAAAAACAAAAAGTATTAAGCCTGTTAAAGGTATAGATAAAGTCATAGTGGGAAAAGGAAAAAAACAGGAAAGTGAGGAAGTACCCGACATAAAAGTTGATACAGAGCTTAAGAAACAGATTGAAAGTAAAATTGAAAACATACTAAATATACAGAAGGAAAACATAGTGATATCTAAAATAAGGTGATTTTATTGTTGCCTTTTTAAGTAAGGTGATTCCAAAAAAACAACTGGTCAATTGCCATTTCAAAAAAT
>CAYXPB010000226.1:0-8968 GCA_964466645.1 uncultured Acetivibrio sp.
GATTTTAATCACTAAATTTACTTATGTCAAGCCCCTCATTTTTACTCTAATTTTCGATAATCCTCCATACAGGTGTTGTGTTGAATATGTAACCTGTGTCGAGAGGCTTTGTTAGTTGCAAAATGTTGAAGGAGGATGTTGTAGGGCTTTCAAAGGTTATAGTTTGTACTGTCTCACCCGACAATATGGTTTTGTGAGTACCTGATGCAGCTAAATTTAATGGATTATTTGATTGTGTGAAATCGCCCTTTACTTCTAGTGTTCCTGCTGTTAGATACTCACTATGATCGACTTCACTACAAGTGGTAAAGTTTCCTCCAACATATACATAGTCTGATTCATTTGTCATTTGTAATACTGAGCCAGGATCATTTATTGATTCAAATTGATTATTTAAGTTGTCATAACCCACATTGTAGTCCCCATTTACCCTTAAGCTTCCTCCGTTTACTTTAAGCAACGAAGGGCCGTATGTTGAAAATTGATTAAAATCTCCTGTTATTATCAAACTATACCCATTCAAATCAAATTCTTGATTCACAATTGATAAATCACCATTAATCGTCACATCATTACTCATATTTGAAATACGCACAATTGCTGTTGTCGAGTCAAACCTTACTACAGTTTCATTTTTTATCTCCAACTCATTAAATACCAACCAACCACTATCGTTATACACAACCTGTTCTTCATCTCCAGATAATATTACCTTATGGCTTCCTTTGGCAACATATCGTCCGAAATAATTACTATCTCTTCCTTTGCACCAAAAATCTCCTTTTACCTCCATAACTCCTGAAGTCAGGTTATTATCTATTATCTCAAAATTATTATTTCCGCTACTTGTTATAAAGTCTCCTCCAACATATACATAATCTTTTTCATTTGTCATTTTTAACTTTGAATAACATTTCTGATTGTCTAGTTCCGGACCCATTATGTAGTTCCCACATACCAACAAACTTCCACCATTTATATTTACTATACTTGTTTCATATTCCGAAATCTGAGTTAGTACCCCATTTACTTTTAGATTGTATCCTGACAGGTCTAATTCGATATCTTTAATTCTTAAGTCTCCATCAATTACTATATCACCAATTATCTGAGGATTAAAATAGCCTATTAGCAGTTCACCATTAATTTTATAGTGTCCTTTCATCTTTTTAATACCTGGGATTAAAGAATCAAATTTTATTCCTGCTTCATTTTTTATTTCCAACTCATTAAATTCTAGCCACCATCCATCATAATATATCACCTGTTCTTGATTTCCTGAAAAAATCACTTTATGGCTACCCGTTGCTGGGTAACAACCAAAATTTCCTTTTGGTGTACTGCTTGATTTATATCCAGCACTGCTAAAATTCCCCTTAACCTCCATAACTCCTGCTGATAAAGGTTCAGTACCATTATTATAGAAGTCATATCGACTAAGTGTCATAAAATCTCCTTCAACAAATACGTAGTCCCCCTCATTTGTCATCTGTAGCAATCCTTCTTCATAAATCACATAATCCCAACCAACCTTTAGATTACCTGAATTTATATTAACAATACCCTCAAACTGTAAGAAATCTCCCTTTACATTAAGTGTATGTCCATTAAGATCAATTTTTGCTCCATCCTCTATGCTTAAATTCATATAAAATCTGTCTTCTTCAAAAGCAGTATCTATATTTATAAATGCATCTATGGTATTTACAATTACCTCAGAGCTTTTAAGAGAACTTTCTCCTATAGCATTAACTGCATTTATTCTATATTTATGGTTCACTCCTTCCAATACATCTGCATCTGTTAATGAATTATTCTCTGTAATTCCAATAGAAACCTCATCTCTAAACACCTCATAAGAAGCTGCACCCTCTATCTTGCTCCATGATAATTCTATAGTATTTCTATTAGAATTATCCATTTTTACATCAACAATTGATGGTTTCAATTTTGTAAATTCACTTGCTGAAGAAGGTGTTGGAGTTGGTGTTAAACCTTGATTTACAGGAAAAACATCAATAAACCCTAAAAGATATTTTCTCATAAACGCAAAATCTATGGAATTGAAAACTCCATTACCATCTACATCCGCAGCTTTGATACCATTAGCATTATCAAATTCCTTAATAATTCCTAAAATATGCTGTCTCATTAATGCAAAATCTATGGAATCTACTTTTTGATCTCCATTAATATCTCCATATACAATTTCTTCAGCCAATACAACATTTCCAATTGACAACACACTAATGATTTGAGTTAAAAACAAAGCAAATAAGAACGATAAAAATACACCCTTAAATTTTGACATTTTATTACCCCCATAAAAATTTTCTAAAGCATTAATAACTGGATTTCATTTCAACAATCACCTATTTCTGAACTTATCGCCCTATCTGGCGAACTTTCTAAATGCAAATTCCTATACTATGAACTTACACAGAATAAAAAAGCGATCCTTATATTCTTTGACCGCCGTTTATATACCTTGCTACAACATAAAATTATTATATCATAAATGTATCCAAGAAATATACAATTATATATTAACCCTCTTCCAAAATGTTGGCGCTAACAATATCAAAATAGGATATATCTCCAACCTTCCAACAATCATGCAAAAGGACAATACGCCTTTACTCAAAGCAGAAAACTCAGAAAAATTCCCTATCGGTCCAACAATCTCAAGTCCTGGTCCGACATTGCCAATAGTAGCAATAACGGCAGTTACAGAAGTCACTATATCCTTTCCATTTAGAGCTATAACCAGAACAGATGCAACGAATATAAAAATATACACAAAGAAAAACGCCATTATGCTTGATAACGTTTCTTCCTCAATAGCTTTTCCGCCAATCTTTACGGTATAAACCGATCTAGGATGAATTATTTTAGCCACCTCACGTCTTACAATTTTTATCAAAAGTAAAATACGTATGCATTTAATTCCACCGCCAGTCGAACCCGCACTTGCGCCTATAAACATAAGCAACATCAAAATACATTTGCTAAAAGTCGGCCACACATTAAAATCGGCTGTTGCAAAACCCGTTGTTGTAATAACTGAACTAACTTGAAAGGAAGAATATCTTAAGGCTTCACCTATTGAATGATAGACTTCCCCATAAATGTTTATCGAAATCAAAACAATAGACACTAAAACAACCCCAGTATAAAAAAGCAATTCCTCATCCTTGAAAATTGATTTAAACTTTCGTTTTGTTGCTTGAAAGTAAAGAGTAAAATTAATCCCGAATAAAAACATGAACACTGTTAGAATAATTTCAATTTTCAAACTTCCGAATGCCGCAACACTAGCATTTTTATTTGAAAAACCCCCGGTACCCGCTGTTGAGAACGCATGAATCAAAGCATCATAAACCGACAAACCTGACAACAGCAAAAACGCAAATAGTATGGCAGTAATAACAATATAAATAGTATACAGAATTTTTACCGTCTGCCCTATTTTAGGCACCAATTTTTCAGGTGTTGGTCCTGGACTTTCCGCCCTCATAATATGGACAGTGTTTGCCTTAACAGAGGGCAATACAGCTAGAGTCAATACCAATACTCCCATGCCACCCATCCAATGAGTAAAACTTCTCCAAAACAAGATCCCTTTAGGCAATGACTCAATTTCGGCCAATATAGTAGCACCTGTAGTACTAAACCCGGATATAGATTCAAATAGCGCATTTGAAAGAGAAGGTATCGCCCCGGAAAAAACAAAAGGCAGTGCTCCAAAAAATGATATCAATATCCACCCCAAGGCTACAATAGCAAAACCATCTCTAGCATAAATATCAGTACTAATAGGTTTGATCTGGTATAATACTACACCAATCAACAAAACCAGAGCTATTGAAAGTTGAAATGCACCAGTATCACCGTGATCATAAATCATTGATACAACTAGTGAGGGCAACATACATAAACCTTCAATACACAAAACTGATCCAAGACTTTTGAAAATCATTCTAAAGTTCATCGGGAATCCCCCCAAGGGCTATAATTTCGTTTAAATCAGAAATTCTCGCATTCTTTACAATAAGAATAACGCTATCTTTAGGCTTAATTACATCCTTTCCGTGGGGTATGATAACATCATTGCCCCTTGCAATGGCAACAACTAGTACACCCTTAATCAACTTCAGCCTCTTTAATGGTATATTAAGAAACTTTGTTGATTCATTGGCTATAAATTCAATAGCTTCAGCCTGGTCACCTATTATTTTATAAAGAGTTTCAACTGAATTTCCCATAGCATTTTCCAGTCCACGTACATATCTTATTATGTGATTGGCAGTGATCTGTTTAGGACTTACAACACTGTCAATCCCCATGTTTTTTATTAAATTAGGATAGTTTATCCTGTTTATCTTAGCTATTACTTTCGGAACACCGCTCTGCTTTGCTAAGAGAGCAGACATAAGATTTTCCTCATCCCGACCTGTAATTGTAACAAACGCATCCATATCACTTAAGTTTTCAGAATTGAGCATTGCATCGTCCGAACCGTCTCCACATATAATCAAGGTATTGGGCAAAAGTTCTGACAATTCCACACACCTTTCCCTATTTATTTCAATTATCTTTGCTTTCATTTCCGCCTCATCAATATATCTCGCAAGATAATATGAAATTCTTCCACCACCTACAATCATAACGTTCTTAATTTTGGGAATATATTTACCTATCCTCTTAAAGAAATTATAAACACTAGATGGTCTTCCAACAACATACAATGTATCATTAGCCCTTATTTCAAATTCACCATTTGGTATGATAACTTCATCATCACGAAGAACAGCTCCAATAAGAATAGATGAAGAAACCTTGTTTGGAATATCTTTTAGTTTCATACCAATCAAGGACACATCATCCGTCACTTTAAATTCCACCAGCTCTGCTCGTCCCCTAGCAAACACCTCAATGTTTACTGCTGCCGGAAAGCTCAGCAACCGCGCAATTTCATTAGCAGCAGCTTGCTCAGGATTTATAACCATATCTAAACCCAAATCCTTTTTTATAACCGACAATTCACTAGCATACTCAGGGTCCCTAATTCTGGCAATGGTATGAAGCGCACCAAGTTTTTTTGCTGTAAGACAGCATACCATATTCATCTCATCACTAGTTGTAGCTGCAATTAGAAGGTCTGCATCCCTTACCCCTGCCTCAAGAAGTATTTTGGTACTAACCCCATTACCCTTGACGCACATAACATCGAGGTTTTCACTTGCCTTTTTCAATGCCTCGGAGTTTTTATCGATTATAGTTACATCGTTTTTCTCCTTAGATAAATTTTCAGCTAATGTATAACCTACTTTGCCATCACCAATTATTATAATCTTCATCATTTTTCTCCTATAAATATTTAGCATATACAAAATGTATTATGTTTTTACATAAATACACAACTTTGCTAAAATACAAAGGAGTATCACAATCTTTTGTCCTTTAACAAAATCTTATTGCTAAAAAACATTGTTTTGCAACACTCCTGACCCTGAATTTATTGTCAAAAAACATCTTCATAATAGACCTAACAAAAAAACAAATTATTATAAATTATTCTATAAACACCCCATACTAAGTTAGTTCTAAAAAAACTAGAGTCCTAATTACAGATTAAACTCTTTATCAGTCTTTCTATGTTTAAACGTCTTTGTTTTGCTTGCATAGTCAGCAACAATATGGCCCTTTCCAACAAGCTTATATTTATATATCAGCAGACCTTCTAACCCAACCGGCCCTCTTGCATGAATCTTGTTGGTACTTATCCCTACTTCTGCACCAAAACCATATCTGAAACCATCACTAAAACGTGTAGAACAATTCCATAGCACATTTCCAGAATCGACAAGATTCATAAATGTTTCTACATTTTCTTTACTATTCGATATTATTGAATCGGTATGCCCCGAACCATAAGTATTTATATGGTCAATGGCTTCCTCTGTACTGTCTACAATCTTTATAGATAATTTGTAGTCAAGGTACTCAGTCTTCCAATCCTCCTCAGAAGCTGTAGCAATATCAACTATTTTTCTAGTTCTTTCACAGCCTACCAGTTCAACGTTTTTATCTATTAATGCCTCTTTAAGCAAAGGTAAAAAATCCTTTGCTATATCCTTATTCACTAATAAAGTCTCAGTAGCATTACATACTGCAACATACTGAGTTTTTGAATCCACAGCAATATCTACTGCCATTTTAAGATCAGCACCTGCATCAACATAACAGTGACAAATACCATCTGCATGGCCTAAAACAGCAATATTGGAGTTTTCCATAATATATCTAACAAATTCGTTAGAGCCCCTAGGAATTATAAGATCAATATAATCATCCATTTTGAGCATCTCGTTTACATCATCTCTTGTTTCAAGAAGCTGTATCCAACCCGATGGAATCCCCACTGTCTCAGTAGCATCCTTTATTATATCTGCTAAAATCCTATTGGTATTAATAGCTTCCCTTCCACCCTTTAGAAGAACAGAATTACCACTCTTTAAGCATAAAGTGGAGATTTGCACCAGAGCATCCGGCCTTGACTCGAATATAACTCCGATTACCCCAATAGGACAACTCACCCTATACAAATCCAGTCCTTCATCCAATTCTGACGAAGCTAAAGTCTTGCCTACAGGATCTGGAAGCTCAATCAAGCTGTTTATTCCACTAATCACTTCTGAAACTTTGCTTTCATCAAACTTAAGTCTCTTTAGAAGCGGTGACGCAAGGCTTTCTTTTTCACTTCTGTCAATGTCTTCCTTATTAGCTTTAAAGATTTCCTCTTTTCGTTTCTCAATAAGCTTCGCAATTTCCATCAATGCTCTATTTTTCAACTCTGTATCTGCTGCTGCAAGTTTTATTGATGCCTTTTTGGCAAGAAATGCAACTTCCTTAATATCCATATTATCACCTTATATCAATTAGTTAATATAAATGATACAACAGTATTAATACTTTAGCAACAAGTAAAATTGTATAAACATCACTTTAATCCAGTATATCTGTATAATTGTCAATTATATTTGTGTTCTTAGAAAAAAGGGCACTATTCGCATTGAATAGCCCCCTTTTCTGTATTTATGTTATAAATTTAATCTTTAACTATTGCAATCTCAGAATCATCTTCATTTCTCTTAAAATTGTGATCTAAAGCACTTTCAAGTATGTGACCGTACGCCCAGTGAGTTCCGTCAACATCCTTAAATGGCATTTCTATACCTGAAAGAGGACCTCTGAACAACATCTTGTTAACTATAGTAACTGCTTCACTTCTTGATATATTGTTGTCAGGCCTAAATAACCTTTCGCCTTTTTCAACATATCCTTCAATAAGTTTAACCCTATAAATTTCTTCAATGAAGTTCCTTGCCCAGTGTCCGTTTATATCTGAGAAATTTATTTTATCGTGTTCTACATTTTTTAATTCAAGATAATTTGCAAGCACTGTAGCAAATTCAGCCCTTGTAATAAAACTGTCTGGATGGAATGAACCATCACTATAACCTACAAACAAACCTGAACTTGTTACCACGTTTATACATTCATATGCCCAATGAGTGCTTTTTACATCGGTATAATTTTTATTAGTTGCTGCCTCTTTGTTTATCCCCAGCACATTGTACATCATTGCAGCAACTTCAGCTCTAGTAACATTATTAGCTGGTCTGAATGTGTTGTCTGTATAGCCTGCAATATATTTAGCATGGAAGTTATCAACGTTTGAGTATAGCAGGAATATAGTTTTAGACGAATCATCCTCTGGTTTAGTAATGTTTGCACTACTAATTGTAGCAGTATTCGAGGAATTCACTTCCGCTTTATCAAGCTTATTCACACTTACTTTATACTCAATTTTAGCTGAAGCATTGGCAGCTATTTTCTCAACTTTCCATTCAACAAATGCACCATTTACAGTTCCGCCAGCTATATCACTAACAGTTGTATACTCAGGAATTTCAGCTTTTATAGTAATATTAGTTGCCACTATTGTTGACTTATTCTTATAGTCTATAGCAAAGGTAATTGTATCTCCTTCTGCATACTTCGATTTGTCTGAGCTGATAAACACCGACAAATCGACAGCTGTAACTGCTGGCACGCTTCCTTCGGGTTCTGTAACCTTTTTATCTCCACTGCTAGTATTTCCACTACTGTTGTTACTAGTATTGTTATTACCACTGTTTCCACTGTTTCCACTGTTTCCACTGTTTCCACTGTTACTATTGTTGTTATTATCCTTTGCTTTTTCCTTGATAGTAACTGTTTTACTTGTAATAGGAGATATGTTACCTGCATTGTCAATAGTTCTTGCACTAATAGTTGTTTTACCTATATTTTTAATTTCAATAGCACTTCCCTCTATGTACTCCTGCCAATCGTCAACTGTTGCTCCTTCTAATTTATACTCCGTTCTATCAACTCCGGACTCTTCATCTTTTCCAGCTATAATTGTAGCTGTTATCGGTTTTGCTGTTGTTAGCTCAGCACTAGTTATTATTGTAGGTGCAGTAGGTAGAGTGGTATCAATGTTTCCAACAACATATTCTCCTACCGGTGAGTAATTTCCAGCTTCATCTTGCGACCTTCCATTAACTGTTGTATTTTCACTTACAACAACAGGATCTATGTATGGTATCCACTCACCTTCTCCAATTTTTATCTCCTGTATTACAGAATCCTTAGGATAATATACTTCTACAGTAACTGTTCCATTAGTAGGTTCTGTTATGTCAGGAATCAGTATAGGTGTGTCTGGAGATGTATTATCTATGTTGGTTATAACTAAACGACCTATATCCGATACGTTTCCTGCTAAATCCGTTCCTCTCGCTTCCACGGTTCCATTTTGATCGAGAATTATTTTTTCGTCGGTTACTACATCATCAAAGTTCTGCCAATCAGAACCATCAATTCTAATCTCTTTTATTACTGCATCATCAGGATAATA
>CAYXPB010000227.1:0-8953 GCA_964466645.1 uncultured Acetivibrio sp.
TAAAATAAAGAATGATGGGTGAAATTTTTTTTCATATCACTGTGAATAATTCAGGATAATATATATATATATATATTTTTTTTTTTAGTTTTGCTAATTGTCCACTCTATTCATCAAGCTTTATTTTGAGTTTTCCTGCCAAATCATCCTCAATAGAAGTTAGTATGTTTTTAAGGACTCTAATTACCTCCAAACACAATCCCCTCATTAGAATCCTTTATTATTCTGGGATAGTAACAGCAAATATGTCATACATAGATGCAATATCGACATGTAATAGAAAAGCTTTGATGGTCAGCTTTTTATAGTGGTGACCAATTACAAAATACAGGGTATAATAGTATTAAAATGAAATATTTATTTGGAGTTGATAGAGAATGAGTTTAGCAGGATTGAGAATAAAATTGTGAAAGGAGATTATTTGTGAGTGATTTGATATTAGAAGAGAAAATTATAAACTTTGAAAAACAAATGTGGGAAGCATTCGCAACTGGCAACTCAGAATTATTTGAAGATTTAGTATCCAAGGATGCATTGATGATCTGTGGTGGATCTAGAGAAACTGGCAGTGAATATACTACTATTGTTTCACAGATAAGACTACAAGGATATGAACTAACTGATATTATAGTTAAAGAAGTTGATTCAAATGTTATTTTAATAAATTATATTGTGAATGTTAAATCATTAGATCCAGTTATGAAAGGTAAATATAGAGTATCTTCTCTATGGGTTAAGAATGATAAGAAATGGAAAGTTGTATTTAATCAAGATTCGAAAATTGATTTTTAATAAATGTGATTAGATGAAGGTTTGTTTAAGGAGAGTGCCGCCAAGATGTATTCCTTACTGATTCCACTCATCGATATCGTGAGTGCAAACGACATAAAAATGAGGAGGTCATAACATTTGAAAAAAATATTATTTATAATAGCATTAGGAGTAGTATTTATTTTTAATGGCTGTAGTAGTGTCAGTAACGAACAAAAAAATATTTATAGTGATAATATATTGATTCAGAAAGATGGAGACTCATTTTCATTTTTTAATAGAACCGGGGATCAAAATGATTCTAAATTAGACATCACATATTCAAAGTTTTATGGTGCAGAGACTATTTGGAAAATCAATGTTGAGAAACAAGGTGATCTTAAATTTGATATCAATTCGGTAGTTGATAATGGAAAGTTTAAGGGAGTACTAATTTCAGAGGAAGGTGAAATTACAACTATATTTGAAGGTGAAAAGGAAGGTGTACATAATGTTGTACTTTCAGAGGGTAAGTATAAGTTTAAAATTGTAGGAAATGATTCAACTGGAAAAGTTAGAGTAGAATTAAAACTTGATAAAAATATGAACTCAATAGTAATAAAATAGGACGTTGAAGAGAAGTTGATATATTTTGGCATATAATATCAAGTAATAAATAAAATGTGAAACTGAAGAATCTTAGGACAAGAAGGTGTAAAAATGAGACAAAAAGTACTTCATTTAATACTTATGATGTCAGTAACAATATTTTGTTTAAGTTCATGTAGTGAAAATAATATAGTGACAGAGAGAGTATCATATTCAACAGCAAAACCAACTAAAACTATAGCTCCATCATCACAGCCCCAAAACAATATGATGAAAGAGTTTTTAGAAGACGCCAAGATGCCTATTGAAACTCATGAGAAGTTTTTGACAGCAATAAAGGGAGATACAGAAGCTTTGGAGTGGCTTGAAAAAAATGATAATAAAAACAAAAATTTTTACTGGTCAGTTCTATATAAGGTATTTCCATATAAAAACGGACAATCTGTTTTGGAAAATGAATTTTATTATAATATAGGCATGCTTTATTACTATGGTGATGAGGATATCCCAATTAAGCAAAACAAAGATAAAGCTTTTTATTGGTTGAATTTTTCTGCGGATAAAAGCTCCTTCTTTGGAGCAATTCAAGCTGGAGATATGGCTAAAAGTGGAGATGGCATATCTATAAATGAAAAACTAGCTTTTGACCTTTATATAAAGGCACTCGAAAACAAGGTACATGGCATAGCATATGAACGATTAGCCTATTGTTATGAAAATGGTATAGGAACTGATATTGACAAGCAAAAATCACAGGAATACTATTATAAAAGCCTAATTGGCGGTAATCCAAATGGGTTTTATAAACTATCAACTTCTGATGGATTATCTCATATACAATCGATTTTATTTTCAAAAGCTGCAAGTAGTTTAGATTATAGTGCAAGCTATTTTTCTATGGCGTACGATGGTCTTAATGGATATTCTGCTGCAGATTCAAAGCTAAAAATAATTGATCGACTCACTGAGATATGGGACAATGGAACAGACCCTGTAGCAGTCAAGTTAAAAAAGTCAATCCGTAAAGATAAGCATTTCTCAGATGAGTTCGTAGAAGAACTTTTTAAAACTTCTTATACATATTCATATCATGCCTTTACTGAAAAACATGGTATTAAGCCGAATCGTAGTTTTGAAGACGGAAAGAAAATCAAGTTTGCTTTAACTGAGAAAGACAATGAGATTGAGAATGAGATTATAAATATGGCTACTAGACATTTAGAATATGAGGAATGCGCCTTCTACGAGTTAGATTTTGATGGGGATGAAAAAAACGAAATAGGTATACCCTTACACAGTGGAGCTGGTGGTGCATTTATGAGGGATGGCTTTGGTATTTTTAAAGAGAATAAGGATGGTCTTTATGAGCAATATGCCGGTGGTCCAAATTGTTCTATGCGTGATGCAATGCGTTTGGTTAAATATGGTGGCAGGATTTATTTCGTTACAAACCCGTTCTCAGATACTATGAATGAGCCACACAATATTACCGCACATTTTATTGATAAGAATGGAAAAGGACACGGGATTAATATAACTTGCAATGAATATAAGCCTAAAGAAATCGTGACAAAATTATATGATAATTACAACACTGATGAATTTAATAGTTTTATGAAAAAGATCATAGCACAGGCATATGAAGCGATAGCCGCAACAAAAAAACATGAGATGTACAATCCTAATGATTTTAAGCACATTAGGTCGATTGAGGAACCACAGGATGTTTCTCCTGGTTCTTTACCTATGGATGTTTATTTTTCAGCTGATATAAACAATGATGGTACAAAAGAATTTGTGCGCAAGTGTCATCTTATTACTCAAACGAAATATTATTATGATTTCAATGTATTTCAAATATATGATAACGAATCCAAACTTTCAGAAAATCCCGAATCAATGATGGATATATTGCCAGGTGGCGAATATTTTGGTTTGCATTCTGGTGGAAATATCTATGACTTTATTCCAGTTGGAGGTAAGATTGTTCAGTTTTGGACACATGAAAAAGAAAATAAGACTTACTGCTTAGCGTTAACAAGGAATGAACTTTTGTATACGCTGCATATATATGAAGTTCAAAACAAAGAGCCTATACCTGTTTGCCATAGCATTCTATTTGATGAGGTTCAATCTATTGGAATAACATTTTCAGAATAGGTGATTTGTGATAGAATTATAATTAGTAAGCTCCTATTCAAATAACCTATTCAATATCTAGGTTAGAAAGCCACGCATTCAAGAATAAAACTTCCAAACAGAAGAACATCACTTTGCAATTCAAAAAACAAAAAAGGAGGATTCTATATGAATCTATCAGATTACAGGTATAACAGTGACAAATCTTTTAAGTTATCAAAAATTGACCCTGACGATACCGGAAAGTACAAATCAAAAGAATCTGCAGTAGAAAAGCTCCAAAGCAATATAGAAAAAATGACAGTTCTTCAGGATATGCTGTATGCTCAAAATGACTATTCTTTGCTCATAATTATTCAAGCTATGGACACAGCTGGCAAGGATGGCGTAATAAAACATGTAATGAGCGGGTTAAACCCCCAAGGAACACAAGTATTTAGCTTTAAAAAGCCGTCATCTGAAGAACTTGACCACGACTATTTGTGGCGAACAAATAAATGCCTACCCGAGAGAGGACGTATAGGGATATTTAATCGTTCTTATTATGAAGAGGTTTTAGTAGCAAAAGTACATAATCTTGTAAGTGTCCAGAATATTCCTAAAAAGCTTGTAGGAAAAGATATATGGAAAAACAGATACTCTCAGATACGTGATTTTGAAAAATACCTTTATCAAAATGGAATTATTCCGATTAAGTTTTTTCTACATATATCAAAGGATGAACAAAAGAAAAGGCTGCTTGAGAGAATTGATGACAAAACAAAAAACTGGAAATTCTCCGATGCCGATGTCAAAGAAAGAGCCCACTGGGATGAATATCAGAAGTGTTATGAATATGCAATAATAAATACAGGAACAAAATACGCACCTTGGTATATAATACCTTCAAATCACAAATGGTTTTCACGTCTTGTTGTTTCAACTGTAATCCAAGACACCTTGAAAAAATTGAATTTGAAGTACCCTGATGTTGGAGATGAACAGTTAAAAATGCTTGAAGAAAGCAAGAAGATTTTGCTCAATGAGTAAAATTCATCTAGCCTTCCTAATTCTAGCATTTAATCAAGCATTTAAATCAACTATCATTTAAGACCTTTTGAAGGTCTTTTTTGCTTTGTTTTTTTCCCGTAACTTGACTTTCCTTTATATGATGTAGATCTGCCAAATCTGGACTTTTCTTCGGATTTTTGTCCATAAGATCTAAACGGCTTCTTTGAACTGCCAGTTGCTGATTTTCTTACTTCCTGCGCTCCAAGTCTTGTGACACTCGCAGAACTTGACTTTTTTGCAGGTAATTCATGATTATCTGTTCTGCGCTTTTTTAAAGTTGCTTGAATTCCTTTTTCAATTAACAATAAGGACTCACGATCCTTGCTAGTAGCAAAAGTAATTGCTTTCCCTGACTGCCCAGCTCTTCCAGTACGTCCAATACGATGGATATAGCTTTGGGCATCCTCTGGAACATCATAATTAAATATATGTGTTACACCTTCAATATCAAGTCCTCTCGCAGCAATATCTGTAGCAACTAAATACTGAAGTTTTAAACTTCTAAATAGCTTCATAACCTTTTCTCTTTTTGATTGTGGCATATCCCCGTGAAGTTCATCGCAGTTATACATCTTTTCTTGCATCGCATTGTTCAGGGATATTGCACGCTGTTTTGTGCGGCAAAAAATGATTGCCATAAAGGGTTTTTCCTCTTCAACAATCTTAAAGAATACATCTAATTTTGCTCCCTCTGAAGTCTGAATAACAATTTGCTCAATTTCATTTAGGGTAACATTTTTATTTTGAATATGGACATGAACAGGATTTTTCAAATATTTAGAAGCTAACACTTTAACTCCTCTTGGTATAGTAGCAGAAAAGAGCATAGTTTGACGTATTCTAGATACATCACGCAAAATAAGTCCAATATCTTGAGAAAACCCCATATCCAACATTCTATCTGCTTCGTCAAGCACAAGCATTTTTATTTTCTTAAAATTAACACTGCCTCGTTTAATATGATCCATTATACGCCCAGGTGTCCCAATTACAATATGAATAGAACCTTTTAATTTTCTAATCTGCTGCTCTACATCCTGTCCACCATATGCTGATAACACTCTTATCTCTGTATTTGCAATAAGTTTTTTGATTTCAGTTGTAATTTGAATTGCCAACTCCCTTGTCGGAGTCATAATCAGAGCTTGCACAAAAGAATCATCTATTTTTATTCGCTGAATAATTGGGAGTAAAAATGCAAGAGTTTTTCCGGTACCAGTTTGTGCCTGTGCAATTATATCATTCCCCTGAAGCAATTCAGGTATAGACTTTGTCTGAACTGGTGTCGGCTCAGTTATCCCATTTTGCTTTAATATATTTACTAATTCATTATTAACACCTAAAGTAGTGAAATTTTCATTCATATATGTTGCCTTCCTTGTTTTTATGACATTATAACACTATTTTATTTAATTAACCAGTTATTACTTCATACCTGTATATCTTTAATCATTTGCTCATATTCTAAAACATCAAATCCCATTTTTTTATAAAACTTTTTTGCACGTGAATTTTCAGAATCAACTTCCAACCTTAATCTCACAATTGATTCATCCAATATGGATTTAATAAATTTGAAAAACTCTTTACCTATACCTTGTGATTGATATTCATCCAGCACATATAGTTCTTCAATCCAGAGTACTAAGCCCCCAGCTTCATGAGAATACTTTTTTGCAGTAATCGCATATCCGATAGGCCTTTCATCAAATTCAAAAATGTATCCTTCAAGATAAACTTCGGAACGCATTATCTCATTAAAAGCATCAATATGGTAGTTTTGAGGTATAGGTTGAAGCACCGCATCCGATTGATAAAACATTTCGGTAAATTCTAAAAACACATCCATATCTTCTCTCATCATTTTTCTTATCATAGCCAAAAATCTCCTATATTTTAATTATTCACAACTTATTTATTTTTAAAAACAACTGGTCAATTGCCCTTTCAAAAAATCTGATTTACATTTTTTGCGTAGCAAAATAATGTTCTTCTGTTTGGAAGCTTTTAAGCTTCTGTGATGGGCTTTGTGACTCAAACATTGTATAGGTTACTTTTTGAAATGGCCTAATGTTTAATATAGTCTATCAAAATTATTAAGTTTATACAAACTTCAAATGCCAATTTTGTGACTTGAGAATTAATTTAGAAAAAGATCCACAACCACTCTTTTAGAGTCAATTATGGATCTTTTTCATTTCATGATAATGCTACCAATATTAATTAAGCGCTCCTTTTAATTTTACTAATAACTTCACCCATACTGCTCTTTGACTTGTATATGTTTGCATACACACAACCTATCACCAAACCTCCAACAAGATTACCCAAAGTCACAGGTATAAAATTGTGAACCATCCCACTTAGCGTTAGATGGGAAAGAGCCTCCGACGAAACAACCGATAGCAGCTCATGCTTACCACTTGTAGCTGCAATTAAGCCAGCAGGAATATAGTACATGTTAGCAACTATATGCTCATAACCGCCCACAATAAACAGAACTATTGGAAACAAACATGCGAGCACTTTTCCTCCGGTATCCTTTGCAGAGTACATCATCCAGACTGCCAGTGAAACCAACAAGTTACAAAGTATTCCCAATATAAAGGCTTGTAAAAAAGGGTACTCGATCTTATGTGCTGCTTTCAAAACCAGCTTTTGAGCTATAATACCATTTCCATTATTAAGAATCCCAGAGCCCTGTATTAGAAAAACAATAAATAATGCACCTGCAAAGTTACCAAGAAAAGTAACAACAAGGTTCTTCATCATCTTTAAAGAAGAAATTCTTTTTTGTAAAACCGCCAATATCAATAATACATTTCCTGTAAAGAGATCTCCCCCCGCAACTATTACCATTATCAAGCCAGCAGCAAATACAAGCCCCGCAACAAGGCTAGATATACTATAATTATCTATAGTGCAAGAAGCAATTAAACTTCCTATAGCTGCAAGGGCTATAAACATGCCTCCCATAAAAGATAGCAAAAAACTTCTTTTAAAACCGCTCTCAGACTTCTTTACCCCTGTTTCCACTGTATATTCTTTGATTTGTTCAGGACTCAAGTAACTCTCCATATCCAAAATCCGCCCTCTTAATATACTATTTATGACCCTCTAGTCTCTTTCAAAATGTAAAATTAAATCATTACATATCTCTCAAAAATGCGCCTTACCCTGTTTATTGAATCCTTTGTAGGCTCAGATGTACTGTCTAACATATATTGTAGTCCTAACTGTTTCCATTTGAATTCACCCATTTTATGAAAAGGTAGTATTTCAATTTTCTTTATAACCGAAAACCCACTTAAATATTTAGCCATTCTTTCTATATCCCCTTCGTCATCGGTTAACCCCGGAACTAATACATACCTTATCCAAATGTCTTTGTTTTGCTTCTGACAATATTCGAGCATTGCCAAAGTATTTTCATTGCCCTGACCGGTTATCTCCTTACACTTTTCAGTATCTATATGCTTTATATCCATTAATAATAAATCCGCTTCATTAATAGCATTTTTACAAGCCTCAACCGGCATTATTCCTGAAGTGTCAATACAGGTGTGTATTCCATTATCATGGCAAAGCTTTAAAAGCTCTGCTACAAAATCAGACTGCAAAAGAGGTTCACCGCCTGAAACGGTAACCCCTCCAGTTTTTATATAGTTCTTATATTTCAGGATATCTGAAAAAACATCCATTGAAGACACTTTCTTGCCTTCCTGACACCCCCAGGTATCAGGATTATGGCAATATTTACACCTTAAAGGACAACCTTGAAGGAAAACAATATACCTTATGCCCGGTCCATCAAGTGTACCAAAGGTTTCAACCGAATGTACATATCCCATTATACTCATAACAACCACCTTTATTATCAAATTCGCTCATGGAAAGTCCTATTAATAACATCCATTTGCTGCTCTCTGGTCAGTTTTATAAAGTTTACTGCATAGCCTGAAACACGTATAGTTAATTGTGGATATTTTTCAGGGTGATCCATTGCATCTAAAAGCACTTCCTTATTAATTACATTCACATTAATATGGTGACCTTCATCACTAAAGAAGCCATCCATTAAACTATATAGATTTTGAACACGCTCCTCTTCTCCCTTTCCAAGCGCACCGGGAACAATTGAAAATGTGTAAGAAATACCATCTTCACTGTAATCAAACGGAAGTTTTGCCACGGAAGCCATTGATGCAATACATCCCTTTGTGTCTCTCTTATGCATCGGATTTGCCCCAGGCGCAAAAGGTTCACCATGTTTCCTACCGTCTGGTGTACTTCCAGTCTTCTTTCCATATACTACATTCGAAGTAATTGTCAGTACTGACATAGTAGGCTTACTGTTCCTATAGGTTTTATGTTTGCTTAGTTTATTCATAAACCCTTTTACAAG
>CAYXPB010000228.1:0-8897 GCA_964466645.1 uncultured Acetivibrio sp.
TCTATATCTTCTTCATACAGTTTAGACAAATCTAAATCTTCTTCATACAGTTCATTGCTGTTATTGTCAATATTATTTGTTCTATCCACATCTTCATTAAGTTTTGAATCCTGATTAACAATATCTTCATTACCCTTATTTAGATCCAACTCTCTATCAATAACTACCTTTTCAAGAATATCATTTATCTCATTTTGTTTTAAGTTCTCAATATCTATGTCTATTCCCTGTTCTTTCCCCTTTTTATATATAGAATACCTACCCACCGAAATATTATTATCTGCAGCTAGTTTTCTGTATTCTGCCCTAGCTTCGATAAAATAAGGTTTAATATTTCTGCTTGATAATTCATCAATAATTTTAGGATAAGATAATTTCAGATTTTCTAATCCGTTTTTTTCAGACTGTCTTTCTTCTTTATCTTGGAGACATGCTGTTATTAAAACTTTATTATCGGAATTTAAATCAATCAGCCCATTTTTGTTAAGTTTTTCAACCATATCCACAAGAACATTCTCTAAAGGTTCTGATTTAAAATTAATATCTTCAATTAAAAACTTGGAGTCTTTATCATTTGTCTTAATATTTATTACTCGATTATTTTTATCAACCGTCAACTCCCAATTTGAGTTTATGTCAATATCTACATAAGCATAAATCTGATTTGAGTAAATTAAATTAACATAAAACATAATTGCTATAAAAACAGCAGCAACGCTACCAATGACAGCAGAGTACTTTGCAGCCGAATTAGCTCTATTTACCTTTTCCGAAGACTCGAAGGCTATTTCCATGCCTTCATACATACCTGGTTGCTTTCTAATACAAACAACTTCACAACTATCTGTTATTAAATAGGCCTTATTATCTTTTATTTCAAGTACTACCCCTAAATATTCCATTAACATATTTCACCCCGCTTATTCCAAGTTTTTTATGTAGTTTTTTATTATTTCAAGGTCACTCTTTAGAATCAGAACCAAAGCGATGATGTATTTTCTATTTCGTTCAACTGTTCGTTGGCTTACCTCTGCATATCTTGATACATATTTAAATGGAATTGTCTTCTTTTTACTAAACTTATCATATAAGCTTTCATCCTCAGCTATATACTTTGCTATTTTGACACACGTTCTTCTCGAATCTCTGTGTTTGGGCATATTTTTCACTAGATCATCCATGGTTATCCCAAAATCCTTCATCTTTTTCACAAAAAAAACAAACTCCTCACGGATTTCAAAATTATACACATGATCTGTATGTTTGTCTACTAAAAATTTATCTTCAAAATCGTACGCGTCATCCCCCTCAAAATATGAAAACGGATAGACTTTTGAACTCTTTTGATTTTTTCTCCTATAATCTATCAGTCTCCGTTGTATAACCTGATATGAAAACTTTTTAAAACTGCATTTTCTATCTTCATTATATTTATCAATAGCTTCATTAAAAGCAATCAGCCCAACACTGTATTCTTCACTGTTCTCTATATCAATATATTTATTATTTAATATCTGGGATACAGATTTAAGTACGAAAGGTCTGTAATCACTAATAAACCTATCTTTTAATAGCTTGTCTCCAGATTTAATTTTATGCAATATATCTATAAAGGACCTCTTTTCGGGTGCGCGCGTACCCAAAAACCACATTTCCACTTGCCTATCACTTCCCTTTACAGTTTATTCGTAAAAGAATTATTTTTAAGTCGGTGATTCATTCCTCTTACAAAGATTTTATCTCTTATATTTGTGACGTGGTAATTTTTCTTAATTTCCTATTTAACTTTTATCTTTACTGGTATAAGACTCCTATCCGAAAAATCCATTGTCATAACACCACTTACATTACTTCCCACACCGATTACTGTACTGTCATTCATCAACGCTATTGTAAAATCTATTCCTGAAACAATTGACTTACATCCTTTGAAAGCTTTTATCTGTATCGGTGTTAATTTATTCTCTGTTGTTCCGTCTCCTAGCTGTCCACAATTGTTTTTTCCCCATCCCCATACGGTTCCATCCCCAGCAAAAGCAAACGAACTATCTTTTCCTGCAATAATCGTTTTTACATTTTCAAGGCCTTCAACTTGAACAGGTATATTAGTTTTAGCGGTTGTTCCGTTACCCAATTGTCCATATGTATTATCACCCCAAGCCCATACTGTTCCATCTTGTTTCAATACCATATTATAATTGTTCCCGGCAGATATTGCACATACATTTTCAAGCTCATCTGCCTGCACCGGTACCAAACTGTAAGTATTGGTTCCATGAGCCAACTCACCAAACTGATTGCAACCCCAGGTCCATACAGTCCCATCACTCTTTAGAGCAACGGAATGATCGCTACCTGCTGCAACTGCCACAATGTCCATAATATCTTTAGCCTTTGTCAACTTAAAAGTCTCAACATAATTGTTATGGTGATTTTGAGTGCCATCACCCAACTGTCCCCAATAACTGTTGCCAGCAGAATACACGTATCCGTCTTTCTTTAGCGCAAGAATGTGACTTTTTCCAACAGATACAGCTTTCAAATCCTCAAGTCCTTCAATTCTATATGGTTCGTATATCGATTGCTCATCTCCAACACCAATTGTTCTAGCAGTATAAAACCACACTTCATTATCCTCATTAATTAATAAAGTGCGATTAAATGCAGCTTCAACATCTTTTATGTCGCCCTCGTACCTTACTCTAAAAGGATTGCAATAGTCTTTTGCTCCGGATTCAGTAGATAATTCAACATCATTAATCAGCTGGAGATAATCATTGTTTCCCCATGCCCAAATAGTCTTATCTTTTCCAACTGCCAGTACATGTTTCCCACCAGATACTATCTTATCTATATCTGAAATACCATTTATATTAGTTGGTTCTGTAATATAATCAACAGCACCACTACCAAGTTGCCCATATTTATTGTGTCCCCAAGTCCATAAAGTGCCATCGGCTTTTACAATGGCCATATGCGTTTGACCGCAAGAAACTTCCGCTACATCTTCAGTTCCCAATACCATCGCAGGAGTATTAGAGTCGGTCGCCGATCCAATGCCAAGTATTCCATTGATATTTTTTCCCCAAGTCCACACCGTTCCATCATTTTTTAATACTGCTGTGCAATATTGATTTACAACTACTGCTCTTACGTCCGATATTCCTTCCCTTTTGATAGGGCTACTATTAACATTATTACTATTTCCCATAATACCGTATGTATTATCTCCCCAAATCCACAATTCACCATTTTCTTTTATAGCTGCCGAAACCATAGTACCTGCACTTACAGACTTTACATCGTAAAAGTTTAACAGCTTTTCAGGTATCCTTGAGGAAGATTTTATAGAACCATTTCCAAGCTGACCTTTAGTTCCAGCACCCCAGGTCCAAATATTTTTATTTTTATCTAATGCCAACACATGCTCATCACCTACAGATATTTCGGTAATATCGCTGACCCCTATTGCCTGCAACGGTATGTTACTGTTAATTCCTGTTCCATTGCCAATTTGCCCTTTAAAGTTATAGCCCCATCCCCATACCGTTCCATCGTCTTTTAATGCAGTGGAGAAAAAATCACCGGCCTCAATATCTTTAATTCCCGAAAGTTCTTTAACTTGAACAGGAATATTGCTTCTTGTATTCGATTCATCCCCTAACTGCCCATAGTAATTATACCCCCATGCCCATACAGTTCCATCATTTTTAAGTGCAAGAGAATGGCGCTTACCGGCAGATATTTTAGTAATCCCCTTAAGTCCGTCAATTTGTTTTGTGGTTCTTTCAACTTCATTTGCTTCGCTAAGACCTAGCTGACCATAAGAGTTATATCCCCACGCCCACACCGTACCGTCTTTCTTTAATGCTATCGTATGGGTCTCACCACACGAGACTTGAACAAAACCTTCCATAGATGGCTTAGGAAATTCAGTTATAAATCCAAGCAGCATCTGTCTCATATATGCAAAGTCTATTGAATTAATCAAGGTATCACCATTAACATCTGCAGCAAATAATTCATCTTCAACTTCAAAACTTTTAATCATTCCTAATATATACTTTCGCATTAACCCAAAGTCAATAGAATTAAAGCTAAAATCTCCATTCAAATCCCCTATTACATTTGGAGGTGCACTCACAGTAGCATGCTCATTTTGAGCCAAAACAGAGTTAACCATCATAAAAGCAAGAACAACTGCAAGAACAACTAAAGAAATTCTTTTTTTTATCATTTAATTATTTCTCCCATAAATTTATTATTTTGCCATTTTCATTATTTGCCGTTTCGATGCACCTAAGAATATTCCATAGAAATGAGTCAAATTTTATATAAAATATTGACATGGCTTAGGTTTTTCTAAAATAATCTCTTAATTAATAAAAGCACACTGCCCAACAAATTAAATGTGCAATAATCGCAAAGGACTGATTATTTTTTGAGCAACCTTAATTTAAGTGTACTATACGAACTATATCAAAGTCAATGTGTTTGGATATACTGTGGTTCTAGCATAAATGAAGATTTTTTTTATGTTTATCCATATGGAAATAATTTTTTATCTTCCATTGATTTCGAAAAAGTGATATTATATAAAATGCTTTCTAAAATATTGTAATTGAAAGGTGGAAAAATAATGGCTACAAATGATAAAGTAAATAATATTGATGCTCTTATTGAAGCAACAAAAGACGAAAATGCTAATGAGAGAAAACAAAATTGGTCTGCTTTTGTAGAAAGTACAGCAGTTAACTTTTTTATCGATTGTAAACTCGAAAAGCTCAATATGGAAGACGGAAGAGGCAACAAAGCAAAATTAGTTCGTCAAAAAGACGATACAATAAAGGTTGAATATACTTCTACTACTACTTTATAATTTATAATAATAAAAAAGTGTTATAGAACTTAGATGTTTTATAACACTTTTTTATTATTATAAAGCTTTTAATCGAACTTCGATTCTTTTGACCATATTATGGTGAGAATTTATTTTGTCCTTGTAGAATCATTCGTACCATTTAAAGTGATTTTTTTTAGTTTTAATTCTGATAATCCATTTAACGTACATTTAACATTTCTTTAATTTGTCATTAATCTTGTTTTAATAATATAATTTCATAAAATAATTATAAGTGAAAAAATTAATAATATTAATAAAATAATTAGGGGTGAAAAAAATGAATAATATTAGTAAAATAAGAAAAATTAGCAAATTTAAAAAAATCGGCTTTGTATCTATGATTGCATTGGTAGGTACACTAGCTCTTACAGGATGTTCCGGTCAAGGTGGTTCAAAAATATCGATTGTTGGATCAACATCAGTACAGCCGCTAGCCCAAGAATTAGCTGACAAGTATAATGAAAGCAATTCACAAATAAAAATAGATATCCAAGGTGTTGGCTCGACTGCAGGAGTAAAGGCAGCAAATGACGGAACTTGTGATATTGGTACCTCGTCTAGGAAATTGAAAGAAGAAGAAAAGGCCTGGAACTTGACTGAAACAGTTATTGCTTTAGATGGCATTGCTGTCGTCATCAATCCTAATAACAAAGTTGAAGATTTAACAACAGACCAAATATACAAAGGTGAAATAAAAAATTGGAGTGAACTTGGCGGCGATAACAAGGAAATAATTGTTGTGAACCGTGAAGCAGGTTCCGGTACCCTTGGTGCTTTTCAAGAAATTATGAAACTTGAAAAAAAAGAAGGCGACAAAACAATATCTCTAGTGGTTAATGATGCTCTTGTAGCCAATGGAAACGGTGCTGTTATGGCAAATGTAGCAGGTAAAGACAACGCTATCGGATATATGTCTATGGGAATGGTAGACGAAAGCAAAGTCAAAAAAGTCAAAATTGACGGCATTGAAGCTACTGAAGAAAATTCCAAAGCTGGTAATTATCCAATTTCAAGACCCTTTCTCATGTTAACTAAGAGCGATGCAAATAAAGAAACAAAGGACTTCCTTGATTTCATACTGAGTGATGAGGGTCAAAAATTAGTATCAAAAGAGTATATTTCAGTAAACTAGGCAAAATGAGAATGATGTTTTACAAAGTACTAGATAAGTCGAGGTGATTTGCTTTTATGGCCATAAACGGAATTACTGAACATCCGGATAAAAAATCTTTAAATGCCGGATTATATAATGATGAAAATAAATTTACCGCTAAAAAAAATAAAAGCACTAAAAAAATACTAGAAAAAATAACAGAGAATATTTTTCTGTTAAGTTCAATGATTTCTATAGTATCGCTCATCATAATAACTGTATTTATTTTTATAAATGGTTCTGGTATATTCTTTAAAGTAGGTTTTACGAACATTATTTTTGGTATGGAATGGAAACCCCTTGAAGGTTCTTATGGATTGTTTCCTATGATACTCTCTTCCCTACTTGTAACTATAGGTACAACTATTATTGGCGTCTCTATCGGATTGATGACAGCAGTTCTGCTTGCTGAATTATCACCTAAAAATTTGTCAAGAATTATACGACCGGCTGTTGATTTATTGGCTGGGATACCTTCCGTTGTATATGGTTTTTTTGGACTTATAGTAATTGTACCAATAATTGATAGTAAGTTTGGCGGTGGCGGTAACAGTATACTAGCTGCAATTATAATTCTCGGTATAATGATACTTCCTACAATAATAAGTATATCTGAAACCTCTATCCGAGCTGTACCTAAAGAGTATAAGGAAGGTTCTCTGGCCTTAGGAGCATCTCATATAGAGACAATTTTTAAGGTTATTCTGCCTGCAGCAAAATCCGGTATATTTGCAGCAATTGTACTGGCTATGGGAAGAGCAATAGGTGAAACAATGGCCGTAATTCTTGTTATAGGTAATACACCCCAAATTCCCAATTCCCTTTTCGATCGTGCTAGAACTCTTACTTCTAATATTGCACTTGAAATGGGTTACGCACAGGGACTACATCAGGAGGCTCTCTTTGCTACAGGAGTCGTTTTGTTTGTATTTATAATGCTATTAAATATTGTTTTAAATGTATTTGTTCGCAAGGCAGGTGAAAATAATTGACAACGAGAAAATTCAAAGACACAATTTTAAAAGCTTTTATCTGGCTGTGTGGTCTTATAACTATAGGTATATTGGCATGGATCTTAATATATATCACATCGAAGGGAATAAGTCATATAAGCATAGACTTTATTACTTCTGAATTCAAAGGAGATAAACACGGAATCTTTCCTATGATAATAAACACCCTATATATTGTTTTATTATCGGTTATAATCTCCACACCAATAGGTATATTCTCTGCCATATATCTTGTAGAGTATTCAAAACCGGGAAAAATGCTAAAAATAATCCGTTTTGCAATTGAAACATTGCAAGGTATTCCTTCAATTATATATGGACTTTTTGGTTTTATCTTCTTTGTAACTTTCATGAAGTTCAGTTTTTCGCTTTTAGCTGGAGCATTGACCTTAAGTATCATGGTTCTTCCCACAATAATACGCACAACAGAAGAAGCCTTAAAAACTGTACCCGTTACTTACAGAGAAGGAAGTCTTGCCTTAGGTGCTACTAAACTTCAAACCATAATTAAAGTAGTTTTACCTAGTGCCATCCCAGGTATTCTAAATTCAGTAATACTAAGTATAGGTAGAATTGTAGGTGAAACGGCTGCCGTTTACTTGACTGCTGGAATGGTAACAAGATTTCCTCAAAGCATTATGGATTCGGGCAGGACCTTGGCTGTACATTTATTTGTATTGGCTAATGAAGGCTTTTCTTTTGAGGAAGCCTTTGCAACAGCCACAATTTTAATTATTACAGTTGCTTTAATTAATTTCATAACAAGTATGATTGCAAAGAAAATTCGTAAATCTACAGTTGGGAGCTAATGGCTTAGGCATATAGTGGTGAGAATACACTAAACATAGATTGGAGTGTTATTATGCTGGTAAAAGATAAAATAATCAAGGAAGGAAAGGGATCCTTCAAAATGAACAACAACAATTTAAAGATCTATACAAAAGATTTAAACTTATACTACGGAAGCAGTCAAGCCTTAAAAAATATAAATATAAATATTTCTGAGAGACAGGTTACTGCTTTGATTGGGCCATCAGGATGTGGAAAATCCACCTTCTTAAAAACCCTCAACAGAATGAACGATTTAGTACCAAATGTTAAAATTACCGGCGATGTATACTTTGACGATTTGAACGTATACAATGAATATGATATAGTTGAATTGAGAAAACGCGTAGGCATGGTGTTTCAAAAACCCAATCCGTTTCCAATGTCCATATATGAAAACATTGCATATGGTCCTAAAATACATGGAATAAAGTCAAAATCAAAGCTTGATGAAATTGTTGAAAAGAGCTTAAAAGGTGCAGCTCTTTGGGACGAGGTAAAAGACCGTCTAAAGCAAAGTGCTTTAGGATTATCTGGTGGACAGCAGCAAAGGCTTTGTATTGCAAGAGTTCTAGCTGTTGAACCGGAAGTGGTTTTAATGGATGAACCAACTTCGGCTCTTGACCCCCTCTCAACTTTGAAAATTGAAGATTTAATTGAAGAATTAAAAAGTAATTACACTATAATTATAGTTACCCATAATATGCAACAAGCCGGTCGTATATCAGACAAAACAGCGTTTTTCCTTCTAGGAGAAATTATAGAATACGGCTCTACTGAAAACATATTTAGTACTCCAAAGGATAAAAGAACGGAAGATTATATTACAGGCAGATTTGGTTAAGGAATCACCTACAATAGTTTAAGGAGATGAAGGATTATGACTAGAAGTTTTTTTGATAGAGAATTAGAAGAATTGCATTTAGATATGATAGGTATGGGCAGTCTTGTTGAGGAGTCTATTGAAAACACTATAATAGCTTTAAAAAAGCAGGATATT
>CAYXPB010000229.1:0-8829 GCA_964466645.1 uncultured Acetivibrio sp.
TTTTTATTTATTTGAAAAGCTTTTTGACCAATTTATTTTTTGGAATCACCTAAATTGAGTTATATTACTTTTTTTGCAGGTATCTTAATTGCAATTATTATCATAATACACGAAACAAAAACTCCAAAAGATAACACTCCTAATGGATGTATGTAATATCCTTCATACTTCATATTCCAATTCATTTTAGAAATATTATAAAGCACTGGAATAAGTAATATTGAAAATAGTATCACTATGATTTTTAAAGACATTTTCATTTATCTATCCTCCCTCAAACAGATATAGATGTTTACATTATCTATATTTGCTAATATTTCCTTAAAATTACCTGTTCTACTTTCCAATGAAGCTCCATATATTACATGTCTGATTTCCTAATATGATACTTGTAACATCAATACCAGGATAATATGTTAATATCGATTCTATAGTTTCTGTTGCTAATTCAGGTGTTACATCATTCGATATTCTTTTTCATTGTATAGACTATCTTCCCACATACTCTGAAAACATGTCTCCGCTAAGAGTCTTCCATTTCATTTCTTGCCCTTCTTTGATTTCATCTGTAGCTCCCAACTTTTCATCTTCTTTCGAAATCATAGCCGAAACTTCATCTGGTGTAATAAATGGTACCTTTGCTTCATCGAAGATTTCTTT
This sequence comes from uncultured Acetivibrio sp., assembly GCA_964466645.1. Lineage (GTDB taxonomy): Bacteria > Bacillota > Clostridia > Acetivibrionales > Acetivibrionaceae > Acetivibrio. Next base: position 661 of record CAYXPB010000229.1, read on the forward strand.
ATATATGCTGTTCGTATAAAGGTTTGCATCCTTGATTGGATTCATATTATCGTCATAAACATAAAATGTGTAAAAGCACTCTTTATTACCAGCCGCATCTTCATTATTATAAAAGCATATGGTATTTACCTCAATTCCACCTGTTATTCCCTTTGTCTCCGCCAATTTAAGAATCTGTCCTAGCTTGTCTGACGAAGCAAGCTGACCGATATCAGTTTCACTTTCAATAGATACAATCGGCTGCCAGTTACCATCTTAGTCAATTAGACTATTTTCCATACCATGATTGCTTGCTCCACCGCTACCGCCAGACTGGCAATATCCATATTCATTAATTGTGGTTTCACTTCTAGCCCAAGTCTCGTAATAATAACAAATAGATAGTTTTCCATCAATATATTTTATGATATAAACAAGAGTGCTATCATCATCCTCAGCATATATTTCCATACCATTTAAGCGAAGAACCAATTCGCTTACTCCATCTTTACCGCAATCGATAAAAACTTGCTACTATGAATTTTTTTATAGTAGCTTTTCTTTTGGGCATACTAATTTTAATTATAAAAGGTTGAAAGGAAGTGATGCCCACATGTCAACTAATAAAAAAGCCAATAGACTAATTAATGAGAAATCCCCATACCTTTTCCGATACCTTTAGAACATTACTTCCGAGCAAGTTTCATTCTTTGTCTGCAAATTCGGATTTCCCTTTTAACACATCCTCCAAAAGAATATGCATAAACTTTTCAGGCTCTTCAAAATGAGGACTGTGAGCAGACTGCTCAAATGTATAAAAGCCTTTTACAGGTGCCTGTATCTTTTTTGAATATTCCTTTGCTAGATTATAATTAACCGTATAGTCATATATGCCACTGAGAAAGTAGGTAGGAACGTCAAGCTTTGGCACCTCAACAGTCAAGTCTGTTGAGTACATTTGACTTCTCAGGTTGGTAGAATTATTTAGAAAAGCTTTACCACGCCAAATATTTATTTTTTCGCCTAGTGTGTATGCTCTACAGCGCATTACTGGTATAAACACACCAGTAAACACTGATTTCATATTATGCATTGTACCAATACCACTGTCATGCATTGCTTTATCACGTAAAATGGAAGAAAGATAAGAACTTAACGCAGTGTCAGATGTGTTAATAGCATACTGCTCCAGTTTTTGCACCATTTCTTTATTTCCTGCCTCATGATGAGAAAGCAATTTCAGGAAAATACAAACAACTGGAGATGTTATATAATTGCTTTCTCAATAAAGTTAGAACTGCAATTGACGACGTAGTCATATTGTGATACACTTTTATTATAAGTAAAAAATAGGAGTTGGTTATCATGTTAAATACCTATGTTAGACCATCAAGAGATTTAAGAAATAATTATTCTGAAATTGCTAATATAGTCAAAGAACATAATCATGTAATTATAACAAATAACGGCCGTGGAGAAGCTGTTTTAATAGGCATCGAAGAATTTGCTGATTATGAAGAATATGTCCATAAAAAATATGTTTTATCAGAATTAAAAAAAGCAAAAGAACAAGCCAATTCATCAGAAACTAAATGGCTTTCTGAAAATGAATTTTGGAAAACTTTGAGTGAAGATTTATGAGTTATGCTGTAAAGTTTCTTCTTATGGCGTTAAGTGACGTTCAAGACATAAAAATATATCTGTCTCAATATTACGAAAGCACAGCTGACAAGTTCATAAGCAATTTAAAAGATAAAGTTAGCCAAATAAAGGAAAATCCATTTATGTGCGAAATATACCAAGATGACATATTTTTCAGACGAGCTGTCGTTGAAGATTACCTTGTTTTTTACAATGTAGACGAAACAGAACAAATAGTTAGAATATATCGAATTTTACATGGTTCAAAAGACTTAAGACGTTATTTAAATAAATAAACTTGTGCATTAATTTGTTGGAATTTTACTGGGTTTATCTCAGGGTCTTTATTAATATCTCTATTTGCATATGTGCTTATTGGAATTATAAGCAATAGTAAGACAAAAATACATAAATAACATTTGTAAATGCTTTTCATTCTTTTCACTCCTCTGAACTTATATTTTCCCATTAAACTTCTTAATAATTTGGTTGTTAAAGGCAATTGACTTTATACCCTATTTTATCTTGAATACATAATTACTTTCTTTCAAATAATAGTTTGGTGGTAAATATAAATAATACTTTACAATAAAAAACCAACTAACTAAAAATAATGAAAGGAAGTGATGCCTACATGTCAACTAATAAACAAGCTAATAGACTAATCCATGAAAAATCGCCCTATTTATTGCAACATGCCTATAACCCTGTAAACTGGTTTCCTTGGAGTGATGAAGCCTTTCAAAAAGCCAAGTCAGAAGATAAACCTATCTTCCTTTCTATCGGCTACTCTACCTGTCATTGGTGCCAAGTTTGTTATTAACAGCAATTTGATATTAAAAATTATAAGTATTCAATTTCAAAAGTAACTACATCGCATTCACGGTTGTAATAAATCCTTTTTACCAAACTTTTTAGGAGTCTATTTTGCTCTCCTGCTGTACTTTATGCCAATTTTGTTTAAAATTTTCTATTAATTCTTCAATTCTGCTATTTCATGTTGTAATTTTTGAATAGTATCAATCTTTGATAATTAATTTTTAATCAATGAATTTATATAGTTAGCTACGGATTCTAAATCATGGAACACTTTACATCCATTGTCCTTAATAAGATTCTCAACAGCAACTAAACTCTTATACATTTGCATATTATCTTCTTCATGATATAAGTTACAGAATATAACTTTTTCATTTCGTTTATTACTATCGTCCACAACTTCTGCAATAGAATAAACGCCTTTAATCCCTGATGTAATTGTGTAAAGTACAATGTCAGAAGTTTCTCTTTCATATACTTCTCTTAGCCTATCGCTTTCACTCCAATTTTTCACTATTGGATTATAGTAATCGCATTTTAACATTGGGATTAATTTATTTCTCCATTTGTACCCGCTACAAGTTCCACCTAAAAATACTTTCATAATATTAATTCCTTCCTTTAACTTTTTTATATTATATAATAGTATCTTATTTCTGAAAATATAAGAATAATTAATAACCAAATAAAAAAGAGAATCATCGCTTCTATTTTTTCTATGCTTTGTTTTTAAATTAACAGGTGTCTAAAATAATTCATCCAGAAGAATATAGAATTTGATTTTATTCCAATCTGGTACTATTTTTAACTCATCAAAAAGTATTGTGGCATCAAATCCTTCATGCACTATTCCACCATAGGTTCCGTCAAAGTTATGCTGTAAACTTCTATAGCAAAGAGCTATATCCTGATAAATATCAGCTATGCCACTTCGCCCCAAATCAATAAACCCATTTATTTGGTCATCTTTAATAAAAATATTAGGCAAGCAATAATCTCCATGTGAAAAAACTAGTTCCTCGTGGGGTGTATTTTCTCTTAACCATTGTAACAGCTTTTCAGGGTTTTTAAATCCGTTTACCCCATATGTTGTAGGTTCTGCGTCTTCCATATTACAAAGGTTGCTACGAACACGAATTTCTGCTAGCCTTAGTCTATTATCAATTGAGTTATTATATGGACATTTTGATGTATCCACACTCCAAAGCATTCTTAAGCCATCTGCTAACAATTTTACTAAATGTTTTGGATTTGTAAGCAGTTCTGTTGAACTTAACATTTTCCCATTAATCCTGCTCATTAGTAAATAGTTTATTCCATTCTCCTTTTCAGAGCATATAACTTTCGGGACAGGAAGTTTACCAGCAAGCCACGCCATCATTCTATGCTCATTGTCTGATTCCTCTCGCTGATTTTCAATTTTTAGTACCATGTCATCAAAACAAAACACTTGTGAGTTTGACCTTCCAACTGCATCTGTTGAATACGACATATCACCAATAATGTTTTTTATATTGTTAGGAATATTCAATGTAATTCCCCTCCTATAATACAAACAAATGATTGGTACTACGCATTTTAAAATTTAATCATTAACCGTTCTGAAAAAGAATTTTATTCTGCATATATTATTTCTCTTTAACTATGTCTATCTACCTTGTCTATGCAACCCCCATAATTCTGTTAAAGGAACAGGTTTTCTACTTTTAGAACGTCCTACATCTCTAACAGTCCAAAGGGGAGGATAAAAACTCATTCCTTGCTCTACACCTAATTTTTTTATATCAGTTTCCCAGCCGTCCCATCGAGTAGTTTTGTAAAAAAGAGCTAAATCGCCACTTGAGACCCACTGAATAAAACCTGAATAACCAGTCTGTAAATCTTCCCATTCTAAGGTGTCGGGAACAAGATAAAATACGTCTCCAATTTCACCTGAAAAAGCCCCGCCATTTATCGCAAAGAATCCACCTAAAACATCATAAGCTACTACCATCGCTCCTCTTAATGGTTCCTCGATATGTACTTGCCCTAAACCATTCCAATATAATAAATTCCCACAAATTTTATCAGCTCCAGAACCAAGTATTCTGAGCCAGCCTTGGTCAATAAGAATGCCTCCTGATTCAAATGCTATTGCACCCATCGGATACCTTGTTGTCACTTGCAATTCATATAAAACATTATCGGCATTTATTCTATTAACTTCGAGAATTTCATATTTATTTCTCCCCTTATTTAGCCATTCCAACACCAATGACCAAGCATGTTCTTCAGTATTAATCAACTCTTTGAGTGGTCGTTTATTCATCATGCGTGTTCTCCTAGTTAACTCTTGTTAATTATAATACCATATTTATCATTAAAGTTATCCAAAATCCTTTTTAACCCTGAATCAAGAATAAGTCTTACTCTATCTACAATAAAACCAGGTATTTCTCTATAGTAAGCTTGTGCAATCCCTCCAGCAATACATGTGATTGTATCACTGTCTCCTCCTATTGAAATAGCTTTTCTTATAGTGTCTTCAAAACTCTCTGCTTCAAGAAAAGCAATTATCGCTTGTGGTACTGAACCCTGACAGGAAGAATCAAATTTATAATTTGGTCTTATATCATCTAATCTCTGGCTTAAATTATATTTAAACTTCTTTTCAACATACTCTTTAATTTCTTTTTTACTGATACCTGTTCTGGCTAAGAAAACTGCACTGGCAACAGCTTGAGCACCCTTTACTCCTTCTCTATGATTATGTGTTACAACTGCACTTCTCTTAGCTTCTTTTAACACTTCTTCTAAGGTATTAAAAGCAAATCCGACTGGACTTACTCTCATGGCAGAGCCATTTCCATAGCTATTATAGGGTTTTAAATCCTTGCTTGATAACCATTGATTAAACATTTGTCCATAACCAGCGTCAGGGTACTTTTTACCGTACTCCCTTAACTTTGATGCGTATGTCATCTTTGATTCAATATTATCTATTATAAAATTGTTATTCGTATCTTTGTTTAAAATAGCATCGGCTATAGCAATAGTCATGACTGTATCATCAGTAAATCGTGACTGTCTGCTGAAGAATTCAAAGTCCGTAGACTTTACGTTATGCCATTCAAAAACCGAACCAATTATATCACCAGCAATTGCACCAAACAAATTATCAACTCCAAAAATTTTATTATATGCCGATAACTATTCTAACGTCTATTATCAATAATGTCTGTTGTATCAATGCTACCTTCTAGAACACCTTTATCGTCAAAATAAGTCAGCCATCTATATGAAAATGTATACATCACATCTTTGTTAATAATTAGTTTTTCATATACGTCATATGTACATCCAATCTTAACCAGATGGTTACTATCCGTGCTTTTTATATAAAAATAGTACTTACCATCATCTACCTGTTTATTCGCTATACTCATTAGTCCACCTATGCTGTATCCCATATCGGAAAATGAAAAATACATGATTGAATGTATGGCAATAAATGCAACAAAAATAATTATAGTTCCTATCTTTTTACTAATTGATAAAGATTGGTCAGATTCAAAATCACGTTTTATTTGGATTACAACTAATATAACTGAAAGCATTATTATTAACATCCCAATGACTGTAACAATTCTTAAAATGTCCGAAACAATATCAAATCCATTTACCCACATGTACCCATGTATAAACCAAATAATCCAAAACAGAATAATTTCCAATACAAATGTTTTAACACTTATTGCTTGTAACTTCTTCTCTCTTTTCATTGTTCTTTCTCCCCTGTTTTAAAACAATTGTGATATTGCTATTATATAATTATTGGTAAGAGAATACTACACTAACAAATCACTTGTATCTGGCAAGCAAATATTGAATTGCTATACCGCAAATGGTTTTTTAAAAAAGCAGGAGGGTGCATCGAGTTTTGCGTCCGATTTCCCCAGCTCCCTTATTTCATTTTATAAAACCAAGTGCAATAACTCCATTTTCATCGCAAACAACTACAGCAGTATTTGAAGGTATTGCCATAGGAGAGCTAAATACTAAAGTCACTTCTCCACTCTTTCCACCTTTTAAAGTTTCTTTATCCATTTTTATTGTTGAATATGCCTTTATTGTATTTGCGAAAATTGTATAATTACAGCCTGATTTCAGCTCTTCAATACTTTTAGTAGAGCTTTTTTCAAGTACATATAATTCACTACAAAACTCTTTTTGTAGTTTTAAAACACCTTGTTTTGATAATACCATACCTCTCTCTATATTAATTTTATTCTTATTATCAAAGTTTACTCCAATCTGATAACCAGCATATGCAGTATCATAAGTTGTTCCGAATCCTTCAATGTTTTTCACGCTGATTTTCTCTTTTGTTCCATAACCCAACAGTTCAATTTCATCATTTTTGTGCAAAGTACCGCTTGATACAAGCCCCGTAGCAACCGTACCACGACCAGTAATATTGAAAACATCATCAATCGCCATAAAAAATTGAGCATTATAATCTGCAGACTTCTTTTGAACATGGATTTCGCATTGCTTAACAAAAGAATCTATACTCTCTTCATCTATATGAACCTTTTCATCATTGCTTGTCACCTTTGTATCTATAATAATAAAGTCTGATTTTGAAATTCCACATTTTATTGCAAGAGTTGTTAATTTATTCTTACACTCAGTATAATCCATATCACTGTTGGAATGCATTATATTAAATACTATTGGTTTAATCCCAATTATTTTAGCTAGGTAACACTTGTCTTCTATATATGGTATTTCATCATTATTGATTTTAATGTTTATTACAATACCATCCATAGACCTCAATGTACTGAAAACCCCATAAAACTTGTTAAAACCATCAGGAAACGCCACTAAACTATAATGCCTTTTTACTACGTCAAACTCATAATAATTTATATCGTTTTCATTATCCTTATAGGGTTCAAGACTTGTATTATATCTATTTGCAATAGAATAACCTAAATCATCTGAAAAATCCCCCATAATCCCCAAATTAAAACATTCCTTATCTGTATTATTATTTGATTCATCAGTTTTAGAAGTTGTTTTATTAGTACTGCTTGTATTATTAATGCTATTTGTTTTATCTAACTTCTTTCTGGCAATACAACCTGGTATAAGCACCAAAGTAACAACAATCAAACACAAGACTACTATCCCAAAAATTCCGTTTTCACCCATCCAACATTTCCTCCTAAATAATGCCAACTTCTAACATCACTTCATAGAATTATGTAATGAATTCTACCTTTAAGCCATATTTTATATATACTTATAAGTATTATAACACTTTATAACTTTCCCATTAGTTTCCTTCGTTCTGCAACTTCTTTCATATATAATTCGATATAAGGCTTAACATCTTCAAGTCCTGCAATTTTATCAAATTCAGTTTCTATTTTCCCAAAGTACCCCTTTAGCCTACTTATATGCTTATTATCCTTATATACAAGACTTAGAGTGTGGTTAACATTTGTGTTTTCCAACTCAAGAGCAAACTCTATAAGCTTTTGGGAGCAATAAATTGAGTTTTTCATTAATTCTTCTTCGGTTTTATCATTTATTCTAGCTTGGCATATCTGATAACAAAATTAATAAAAAGTGAAAATGATTGATAATTACTATAATCATTTTCACTTTTCATTTGTATAGAATTTTAATCACGCTGTACCACCCTTTCAAAGGGTGGTTTGATTTTGCCCCTATAAGGGG
>CAYXPB010000230.1:0-8792 GCA_964466645.1 uncultured Acetivibrio sp.
CATGTGTTCCTGATATGGCAAAACTGAAAGGATATTTTTTCATAATCTGACCTAACAATATGGCTCTTTCTATTGTTGTAATACCAAGAAGTCTTGCTTTTACAAGCTCCGGGTTGGTATCTTTGACGGCAGCTGTATAAACTACCAAATCACAATTTTCTATGTTTTGTTCGTTGTGCCCTATGTAAATTTTAATACCACTATTTTGGAGTTTTTCGGTTATTTTGGAGGATTTTATGTCCGAACCGGATATCTTATATCCTAAGTTTTTAAGTATTTCTGCAAGTCCACTCATACTTATTCCTCCAATTCCTACAAAGTGGACGTTTCTTATATTTTTTGAATCTAAAAGGTTTATTTGTTCCAATATTAACACTCCTTATTTTGTGATAGAACAAATGGTGCTTTTAACATTATTGATCATATTTTTATATGTAAAAGAGCACATAATTTATTCTGGTTCTATAACTCTCATTAATAATCTTCTTGTTTGTGTTTTGTAATCCTTGCTTAAATTACTAAAAAGAATATTTTTTAGTCGCACTGAGTTATATTATAATATACATAATGTAAAAAACGAAACATATTTTTTGAATTTGGGTATTTCAAAAAAGTATTTATTAACTTTGCACTAAAAAACAACTGGATTTTGCATAACAAAGTATCCATTTAGTATTATATGAAATTATTGACAATATTATAAGTGCAAAACAGAATATAATATAAAAAGAGTTATAAATTTAACATATTACAAAAAATCCTTATTTTATTTGCTTTTATATAGTATAATATATTCCAAAAAAGCTGATAGTTATTTTTATAGATTGATGCTTTAACTTGGGGGTTGAAATGGAGAAGATTAATAGAAATGAGAGAATTGCATTCTTATTGAAATGTTTGACAGATTCGCCAGGAGAAATTATGAATCTAGGGAGCTTTTCAGAAATACTTAGTTCAGCTAAGTCTACTATCAGCGAAGATATAGATATTGTTAATAACTTATTGGCAAAACTTGATATAGGTAGTATAGAAACTATTCCCGGTGCGCAGGGTGGAGTAAGATTTGTGCCCGGGTTTTCAAAAGAAAAATCAATTTCTATACTTCAAAAGCTCTGTGAAAAATTATCGGACAGTCAAAGGATATTACCGGGTGGATATTTATATATGCTTGACATAATATATGACCCAAAACTGGTTCGAGATATTGCAGGAATATTTGCCGGACATTTTTTTCACAAAGGAATAGATTACATAGTTACTGTTGAGACTAAAGGAATACCTTTGGCTTTTGCTGTTGCAGAGTGTCTTAATATCCCTCTTATTGTAGTAAGGCATAACAGTGAGGCTACCGATGGTCCTTCTGTCAATACAAATTACATATCAGGGTCCGCTAAAAAGATACAGACTATGATACTTTCTCTAAGGTCTTTGAAGAGAAACTCTAAAGTACTGTTTATTGATGATTTTATGAAAGGCGGAGGAACTGCAAAAGGAATAATTGAACTGACTAAGGAATTTGAGTGCGAAGTTGCCGGTATAGGGGTCCTTATAGAGACTGTTAAACCTTCTAAAAAGCTGATTGACAAATATATATCACTTTTAACATTGAATGTTGTTGATGACGAAGAGAAAATAATAGACATTAAACCAAGTGAATTGTAGAAATTTGTTATTATTTTAAATTTAATCTGGAATAATTTATTGTGAATATATTATGAATAATAAGAATTATAAAGGCAAATGCTATAGACAGATTCAAATATAAAAGTTTTTTTAAGAAAATGCAAAAATGATATGAAAATAAGAAGGAAAATAAGAATAAGTGGCGAATATATAATAATACATGGTTAATGAGACGATATAGAATATGTTACTTTTATCGAAGCGGTACTTTAAGTAGCTAACTAATGTCTTAAAGTCTGTTCACTAGCAACACACAATTTAACGGAAGGTGGTAACATCTTATGGAAATTACCGATGTTCGTGTAAGAAAAATTGACTCCGAGGGCAAAATGAAAGCAGTTGTTTCTGTGACTTTTGATAATGAGTTTGTAGTTCATGACATTAAAATTATTGAAAGTCAAAATGGGTTGTTTATTGCTATGCCTAGCAGGAAAGCTCCAGACGGTGAATTTAGAGATATTGCCCATCCAATCAATGCTGAAACTAGGGGCAAAATTCAAAATGCTATTCTGGACAAGTATGAATTTATTTCAAACAATGGTGATGTAGGAGAAGACACTTCTGACCAAGACCAGGACCAGGACCAGGACCAGAATCAGGATCTTTAACAGTTTTTACTATAATATTTTGTTTTTTAGAAATCGTGAAAAACAACGCATTAGTTATCTTTCTAATTATTAACAAGTAATTTGAAAGAATAAACAATTATAAAATAGTCTATTGAATGGATTGGCTTATAATTGTTGATGTTAATGCGTGTTTTTGACGGTTTTTTTATTATTATTATCTTTTAGATATTTGATGTTGAAAAGTAAGATGAAACATGAGAAAATATATTTGGTTTAGAAATTTCCAAAGGGTACTATATTGGAGATACCTTAAAGGAGGAAGTATTAGATGGGACACTTGATGGCAGTAATTCTTGCCGCCGGTGAGGGGAAAAGAATGAAATCCCAAAAATCAAAAGTTTTACACAAAGCTTGTGGGATGACTTTAATTGATTGGGTATATCGGTCGGTCAAGGATGCTGGAGTTACTGAGACTGTTATAGTAGTAGGACATAAAGCTGAAGATGTAAAGGAAAGTATGGGAAATAATATTTCCTATGCTTATCAGGATAAACAATTAGGAACAGGGCATGCTGTTATGCAGGCTAATGAATATTTTAAAGGAAAAGAAGGTCAGGTTTTGGTATTATGTGGAGATACACCTCTAATTACATCTGAAACAATTTTCAATACATTTGAAATTCATAAAAAAAGCAATAATTCTGCTACAGTAATAACTGCAGAGCTTTACAATCCTGCCGGTTATGGTAGAATTGTGAGGGATGAAAACGACAATGTCTTGAAAATAGTTGAAGATAGAGATGCGTCTAAAGACGAGAAAAATATTAGGGAAATTAACTCGGGTATGTATTGTTTCAATATAAAGGATTTGGAATCAGCATTAGGAGAACTTGGTAATAATAACAGTCAGGGAGAGTATTACTTAACTGACACTATTGAAATACTAATAAAAAAGGGTCTAAAAGTAGGAGCGGTTAAAGTAGATGACAGCAATGAGATTATTGGGATAAACGATAGGGTTCAGCTTTCGATGGCAAGTGAAATCCTAAGAAAAAGGATTTTAACAAATCATATGAAAAGTGGTGTTACAATAATTGATCCTAATACCACTTATATTGATGTGGATGTTAAAATAGGTATGGATACTGTTATATATCCGGCTAGCATAATTGAAGGACAAACTGAAATAGGCCAAGACTGCATTATTGGTCCTTCAAGCCAGATAGTAGAATCAAAAATATCAAAGGGTGTTGAAGTGAAAAATTCCGTTGTTTTGGAAAGTTCAGTAGATGACAATACCTCCGTTGGACCTTTTGCTTATATAAGGCCGGGAAGTGTTATAGGTAAACAGGTTAAAATTGGGGATTTTGTAGAGGTAAAGAAATCCATAATAGGTGATAATACTAAATTATCCCACCTAGCTTATGTTGGGGATGCTGAGGTTGGTTCAAACGTTAATCTTGGTTGCGGTGTAGTTGTAGTAAATTATGATGGTAAGCAAAAGAATAAGACCAAAATTGGTGACAATTCTTTTGTAGGATGTAATGTGAATTTAATTTCACCGGTTGAGATAAAGAGCAATGCTTACGTTGCGGCGGGATCTACCATTACAGATGAAGTTCCAGAAAATTCGTTGGCTATAGCAAGGGCAAGACAGGTTGTAAAAGAGGATTGGGTTACTAAAAAGGATATGGCACGAAATCCAAAATAATATCTTTTAGGAATCACCTTAATTTTTTAATATAAATATTTATGAGAAGGGGAACATAAGATGAATTTGCATGGAAAGGATATAAAAATTTTTGCGGGCAACTCAAATAGAGCACTAGCAGAAGAAATTGCAGAAAGGATAGGACTTCCGTTGGGGCTTGCAAACGTAGGTAAATTTAGTGACGGTGAGTCTGCTATTCATATTGAGGAGGTAGTAAGGGGTTCGGATGTATTTATTATACAATCTACTTGCCCACCCACTAATGACAATCTTGTGGAATTGCTAATTATGATAGATGCTTTGAAAAGGGCATCTGCCGGAAGAATAACCGCAGTTATGCCGTATTTTGGATATGCACGTCAAGATAGAAAAGCCAAAGCAAGAGATCCAATATCTGCAAAGCTAGTAGCTAACCTTATAACAACAGCTGGAACAGACAGAATATTGACTATGGATCTACATGCACCTCAGCTGCAAGGATTTTTTGATATACCTGTTGATCATTTGATTGGAGTACCTATTTTAGCAAGTTATTTTAGGGAGAAATTCCAGGATACAAGTGATGTGGTTGTAGTATCACCGGATGTAGGAAGTGTTTCGAGATCGAGAAAGTTTGCTGAAAGGTTGGAGGTTCCTTTAGCTATAATAGATAAAAGGCGACCTAAAGCAAATGTTTCTGAAATTATGAATATAATTGGAGATGTAAATAATAAGAGGGTTGTATTGGTTGATGACCTCATTGATACAGGCGGAACAATATTAAATGCAGTCAATGCTCTTGTTGAGATAGGGGCAAAGGAAGTATATGCGTGTTGTACTCATGGTGTGTTATCCGGTTCTGCTTTAGAAAGGATAGATGCATCCCCTATGAAGGAAATAGTAACACTAAATACTATTCCAGTGCAGGAAGATAAGAAAATCTCAAAGTGGGTATCTCTTTCAGTTGCTCCTGTATTTGCTGAAGCAATTGAGAGGATTTATGGAGATATATCCATAAGTACTTTATTTACTCAGCAAGATGTCAGGTAAATTTTAGCTTTGTTAGGTTGTTTCAATGAACTCTAAAAGTTACAAGGCTGAAAAATATATGTTTTTAATATAAATGCCTTCTTTAAGCTAATTGGACTTTGAGAAGGCAATTTGTTTATGCCTTTTAGTAAGTGGTAAAATTAAGAGGTGCAAAATGCTTCCCAATTGCACTCTTTGCAGTTGTTTGCAATTTGGGAAGCAAAAAGGTGTTGATGAGCGAGTTTGCGAAATTTATATATACGAGAGGTGTAATACTTTGGAGGATATATTTGTAATAATCGGTCTTGGGAATCCGGGAACAAGGTATGAAAATACTCGGCATAACGTGGGTTTTGATACCATTGACCGACTTTCAAAGAAAAATCATATTGCCGTAACAAAGGTAAAACATAAGGCTGTTATTGGAGATGGAACTATTGAAGGTCACAGGGTTTTACTTGTTAAGCCCCAGACCTTTATGAATTTGAGCGGAGAAAGTGTGCGGGAAATAATAGAATGGTATAAAATTTCCGTAAAAAACATTATAATAGTATACGATGATATTGATTTGCCCGTTGGGAAGCTTAGAATCAGACCGAATGGAAGTTCAGGCACTCATAACGGAATGAGGTCTGTGATATATCAAATTCAGTCGGATGATTTTCCGAGAATAAGAATTGGTGTGGATAAGCCGCCACAAGGATGGAATTTGGCAGATTTTGTTTTGAGCAAATTTTCATCTGAAGAAAGAAAAATTGTTGAAGATGCAATTGAAAATGCTGCAGGTGCGGTAGAAGCAATTCTAAAGTCCGGTGTTGATAATGCTATGAACAGGTTTAATAGTAGAGGATAAATATGGATAATATAATAACAAGAGAGTACTTAATTGATCCGCTTCTTGAGTCAAAAACCTATATGGATGTTATTGACAATATAAGAAGAGGTGAAACCCAAACAGCTATAAATGGACCTTCTGAAAGTCAAAAGGCCCATATTTCCTATGCAATTTGCAGCCATTTGAATTGTAAAGGGATAATAATTGCCTATAATGAGCTTCAAGCTAGGAAAATATATGAGGATTTCTCGAATTTCTTTGGCAAGGATGTAATTCTTTTTTCTTCAAAGGAAATAATGCTGCATGATGTTGAAGCTAAGAGTTATGATGCTGTCTATGAAAGAGTAATAGCTTTAGATAGGATTTTAAAACATGACTACAAGTTTATCGTGATCAGTGCAGAAGCAATAGTCCAAAAACTAATAGGTAAAGAGCTCTTTGAGACAAGTTGTTTAAGATTTGACCATGATAATAGAATCGATTTGACTTTGGTTATTCAGAAACTAATATCGGTAGGTTATGAGAGGGTTACTACCGTTGAAGGCAAGGGACAGTTTGCTGTCAGGGGTGGAATAATAGACGTTTTCCCTATAAATTGTGAAAGTGCATATCGTATAGAATTATTTGATGATGAAGTTGACTCTATTAGAACCTTTGACGTAATTTCACAGAGATCTGTAGAAAAGACTGAAAGTGTTGAAATTTTGCCAGCAAGAGAAATAATCTATGAACGTGTAGAACTTGATGATATGATTTCCGAAATACAAAAAGACTTGACTATACAAAAAGAAAAGATAGATTCAATAACCAAGCAGGATTACATAGTTAAGCTAGATGAAAAAATAAGCCATGACCTTGATAAGTTTAAAGAAGACTACTATTTTCCGGGTATGGATAAATATATTCCCTATATTATTAAAAAACCTCATTTAATAACAGATTATATCGATGAGAATATCTTTGTCTTTTTCGATGAGCCGAAAAGATTTCAACAGAGAATTGAAAGTATGCATCTAGAAAACACAGAGATATGTAAAAGTTTGTTAGAGAAAGGTCATTTGCTTCCGGGCTGCTTTGATATATATTTTGAATTTGACTATATTTGGAGTGATTTACATAAGAAAAAATCGATTTATTTCAACACGATTATGGTGGATGAATTACTTTTATCCGGAAGTGAAAAATTTACTATTGCTTCAAAGCTTTTAAATTCCTATCAGGGAAATTTTGATCTAATGGTAGAGGATGTTAGGTATTGGAAGAAAAGTGATTTTCGCGTGCTGATTTTGGCGGGAACCAAAAGCAAGGGAGAGATGCTTGCTGAGACTTTGAGAAGTAAAGAAATTGAGGCAGTATATATTGATGAGGTTAAAGAGGGTATTTTGCCAGGACAGGTAATAATAACCCATGGAAGTCTTAATAAGGGTTTTGAGTATCCGGATATGAGGTTTGTTGTAGTCAGCGGAAAAGAACTTTTTGGTCAGGACAGGAAGCTTAAAAGACTCGCAGCAAATAAGAACAAGGGTAAAAAAATAAATGTCTTTACCGATTTGAATATTGGTGACTTTGTAGTACATCAATCTCATGGTATTGGGAAATATACCGGAATTGAGCAGTTGGTTGTTGAAAATATTAAGAAGGACTACTTAAAGATTCAGTATCAGGATGGGGCATTTCTCTATGTACCTACAAACCAGCTAGACTTGATACAGAAATACATAGGTTCAGAGGGAAAGACTCCTAAGCTCAGCAAACTTGGTGGGGCTGACTGGATTAAGACTAAGGCAAAGGCAAAAGAATCCCTAATGGAACTAGCAGGAGAACTCATAAAATTATATGCTATAAGGGAGTCGCTGAAGGGTTATGCCTTCGGAAAGGATACTGTTTGGCAGAAGCAGTTTGAAGAACAGTTCCCCTATCAGGAAACTGAGGATCAGCTTAAGTGTATTGAAGAGATCAAACAGGATATGGAAGTCGATAAACCCATGGATAGACTGCTTTGTGGAGATGTGGGATATGGAAAGACAGAAGTTGCTATTAGAGCCATATTTAAAGCAGTAATGGAGGGAAAGCAGGTTGCATATCTTGTACCCACAACAGTATTAGCCCAACAGCAGTATAATAACTTCAAAGAACGTATGGAAGATTTTCCTGTTACAGTCGAGATGGTGAGCCGCTTTAGAACTCCAACAGAGCAAAAGCATATTTTGAAAGACGTTAAAGCAGGTATTGTTGATGTATTGATCGGTACCCACAGACTTTTACAAAAAGATGTTGCTTTTAAGAACCTAGGGCTTTTGGTAATAGATGAAGAGCAACGTTTTGGTGTTATGCACAAGGAAAAAATTAAAAATATGCGTGCAAATGTGGATGTTCTTACATTAACAGCTACACCTATTCCAAGAACGTTGCATATGTCCATGGTGGGTATAAAAGATATCAGTACATTAGAAGACCCGCCAGAGGAGAGATATCCGGTTCAGACTTATGTAATGGAGCACAACACTGAAGTTATAAAAGAAGCGATCAACAGGGAGATGTCACGTAGCGGACAGGTGTTTTATCTGTATAACCGTGTGCGTTCAATTAATATAAAAGCGGCGGAAATAAAAAATATGGTGCCAGATGCTAGAATTGCAGTGGCACACGGACAGATGAATGAATCGGAGCTTGAGGATATAATGCTTCGATTTATAAACGGTGAATATGATGTTCTTGTGTGTACGGTGATTATTGAATCAGGCCTTGATATGCCAAATGTTAATACTATTATAGTTGAAGATTCGGATAAGATGGGACTAGCTCAGCTTTACCAGCTAAGAGGCAGGGTTGGCAGATCTAACAGAATGGCTTATGCCTATATCACTTATAAAAAGGATAAGGTGCTCTCTGAGATTGCAGAGAAACGGCTTCAGGCAATTAAAGAGTTTACTGAGTTTGGTTCAGGCTTTAAGATTGCCATGAGGGATTTACAGATAAGGGGTGC
>CAYXPB010000231.1:0-2474 GCA_964466645.1 uncultured Acetivibrio sp.
AACAAAGATACAATGCGTAAAGCGTTAAATACACTTATGACTTATGGTCTTAAAGTGGACTATGGAAATAAGATAGGGAAGACAATTATATTTGCCAAAAACCACAACCATGCAGAAGAAATTTTAAAAGTGTGGAATGAGGAATACCCCAAATACCCACAGCATTATGCAAGAGTGATAGACAATTATGCTAAATATTCACAGAGTTTGATTGATGATTTTTCAAATCCTGATAAAATGCCTCAAATAGCTATATCGGTTGATATGTTGGATACTGGTATTGATATACCTGAAATTTTAAATCTTGTATTCTTTAAACCTGTCATGAGTAAGTCAAAGTTCTGGCAGATGATAGGGCGTGGAACCAGACTTTGTCCGGAACTAATAGATGGAAAAGATAAAGAGCGTTTCTATATTTTTGATTTCTGCGGAGTGTTTGATTTTTTTGATATAAATAAAAATGGTAAAGAAACCGGTGTGGTAGGTTCATTGCAAGAAAGACTATTTAATATACAGGTCGAGATGGCATATAAATTACAAGACTTGGAATATCAAACAGAGGATTTGATTTCTTTTAGAAAAGAGCTGGTACAAAATCTGGTGGTGAAGGTACATGAACTGAATCGAGAAAATTTTGCAGTTAAGCAGCATTTGAAATATGTAGATGGATATAGCAAAATAGAAGATTATAATGCTTTGACCTACGAAATCACTTTGCAGTTGGCAGAGCATATAGCACCATTAGTGCTGCCGGATAAAGATGATATTTCAGCACTTCGGTTTGACAGTTTGATGTATGGACTTGAATTAGCCTATTTGCTAGGGAAAAAATACAAAAAGGCCAGAACTGACTTGAATAAAAAGTTATCAGCTTTAGCTGGATTTGCTACTATTCCTGAAATATCGGCTCAGAAAGAGTTTATTGAAAAATTATTACATACTGATTATATAGACAATGCCGGAATCAATGAATTTGAGGCTATAAGGACAAAACTACGTGATTTGATGAAATATATCAAGCATGACAAGCGTGTGAGTTATACAACGGATTTTACCGATGAAATTGTTTCTATAAAATGGCGTGAGTATGATCTTTCAAATGATGATTTAGAAAACTACAAAGCCAAGGTAGAGTATTATCTGAAGAAACACGAAGATGTTTTGGCGATTGCGAAGCTTAAAACCAATAAACCGCTAACAGGGAGCGATGTTGAGGAATTAGAGAGAATTCTTTGGAAGGAAGTTGGAACAAAACAGGACTATGAGAAAGAGTATGGAGATACTCCTCTTGGTGAGTTGGTGCGTTCAGTTGTAGGACTTTCAATGGAAGCTGCTAATGAAGCTTTTTCACAATATTTGAAGGATGTTAATTTAAACAGCATGCAGATTAATTTTGTGAAAAGAATTGTATCCTATGTTGTTAAGAACGGTATGATGAAGGATTTAAGTGTGCTTGGAGAAGCACCGTTTAATGAAATGGGAAGCGTAGCAGAGATATTTGATGACATGAGTGTTTGGATTGGGATACGTAAGGTCATTGATGATATTAATAAGAATGCTGATGTGGCTTAAATTGGATTCTAAATTATTGCAAGGAGGGGGGAGTAATGGCATCAATTGAATATGGAATAGGGATAAATGGGAAAAAAGTATTTGCAGACGAAGCTTTTAGTGGACGAACATATATATGTCCTTATTGTGACGAAGAAATAAATGTAAGGAAATGTTGTGATAGAGATGATTATTTTGCACACAAGTCTATTTATAACAGAACACCACAACAAAGGATGTGTCCTGGTTATACTGGGGAAGGGAAAATTGAAGATAAAGTTGATAGCATATATATTACAAACGGTGGAGTACCATTATATTTATGCGAATATGTGAAAGGTCAATATCAGCTTAATGCATGTTTTCCACCACTTAGCCAAAAGAGTCAAGATTTATTGGAAGAGTTGAATTCCAAAATTGAGATAATAGAAAACGGAAAAACAGAAGAATATTATGCAGCTGATTTAGGATATTACAGACTTAAAAGTAATGCTGAATGGATAGAGATACAGTGTAAAAACATAAAAATTCCTGAGTTACAACGTAAGTGGGGATGGGGCATAAGAGGTTTGAATTGTGAAAAAGACATTTTTCATTCCAATTATGGCGGAGGATACAGAGTTGCATTGCATTCCAACATCGTAGTTGGAAAAGAATATTTGATAGTGGTTAGGTTTGGGAGAATATCAGAGGTACCAGGAATTACATGTTTTCAAAAAGGAAATTTAAGGTTCAACAGTTTTTATAGTATCAATAAATATGACGTGTACTCAATGGTTGTTGAGGAGGTTACAGAGGAGGCAATTGCGTATATACAGAAAAAAGGTTATCAGCTCATTGAAAAAAGTGATGAAATTATACCTATGTGGCCTCCGGCAGTAATTGAAGGTAAAGAATTAATATATCGAAAAAGAGATAAAAAA
>CAYXPB010000231.1:2484-2937 GCA_964466645.1 uncultured Acetivibrio sp.
ATCATAGTAAACGCTCAGAGCAACAAATGTCTAGTATTAGTGGTTATGGATTGAGAGGTGTTCCGGAATATGATAATATTTTTGAAACAAGTACCGACAATAATTCAATTCTGTTATCAGATTGGGAATTTAATAAATTGTCGGGTGAAATAAGATTTATACTAACCCAAAACAGAGACAATTTTATTAATGAAGGTATATTTGAACCAAGCATATCATGGAAAGATGATAACAGTATCGCTAACCAACTTTTTGAAAATAAGATTGACTTGCTAAGCAAAAAGAAAGTGTATATTGACTCGGATGTTGATTTTGTAGCTTGTATAATAGATGGCATATATATAAAAAGATCAACCAAAAGGGTATTAGAAGATTTAGACAGAAGTAGAAAGATTGTAATCTCAATGGAACCGTTTGGAATTATGATTATGACCAACGAAAGGCAAGCTGATA
>CAYXPB010000231.1:2947-8754 GCA_964466645.1 uncultured Acetivibrio sp.
TTTTACTATCGAGTTATTTATAGAAGAATTGTATAGATGTAATTCTGCTAAAGTACCACTTAATAAAGATTTTTATGAGGTATATAAGTTTGCGGTAAATAATTCAGAAGAATTATTAAGAATATTGGAAAACTGGGCAGTATCAAAGCAAATGCCATATGCCGCTGCGGGATATCTATATCGAATCAAGGAGGCAATAAAAAATGAGTAATATTGATTTTGATATATTGAATGATCTTACAGATGAGGATCTAAATATTATATGCAAAAATGCTGATTTGGAGATGATGTTAGTTCCAATGAAACATTGTGGAAAGCATTATAATAAATATATAAGTCAATTAGGAAGGTTGGACAAAAAGTCTTTATTAGTACAAAAAAAATTACCCCGTTTAGTATATGAATTATATAAAAAAGGTGATATGAGCTATGTGAAATTTTTTGCTCAGGAGGTAATAAAATATAAAAGTATGTTTATTGAAATGCTAAAAGAGTTCATGGGAAAAGATGCAGAACCAAATCAGGTTTTAAACTATACAATTGAAGATTTCAGTAAATTATTTAAGATGATACTAGATTCCTATGACAAAAATTTAGATTTGGAATTATTCTTCATGCAAACAAGAATGTTTGACATAATTATTAAGGATGATATGAAACAGAAAGTAGAAAATGAATGGAAGTATTTAAGAGAGATAAAGTCTATTAAAAAGGAATTACAAGTTGAGTATGCTCAGGAGTTTCAGCAAAAGGAATATGAGATAAGAGAGCAGGTAGAATCTAAAATAGAGAAATATAGAGTAAAAGTAAAAGTACTTGAAGATGAAATAAAAGTACTTAAGAAAGAAACTGAAGCTAGTGAAGAGAAAATTAAAATACTTAAGAAAGATTTGGATATTGAGAGAAATGAAGTAGCTGAGAAGCAAAGGTTATTGGATAAAAGTATTGTTGAAATAGATGAGTTAAAAGAACAAATAGCAATAATGCAGCTAGATATAAATGACATGGCATTAAGACTCAAAGAAAGAAATGATAAGGTATACACCAAGATTCAATCTGAATGGCATGAAAAAAATAAAGATAAGGTTAGAAGAAATAAGGAGCTTGACCTGAAATCAACACAATTGCTAAAAGAAATAATTGAACTTGAAGATAAGAAAAAGAATATTGAGAAGAATATATCAGAATGGGAAGAAATTGTTGAAGCGTATTTTACTAATATAGACCAAAAGGTAATCGAACATAAAATAGAATCTATACTCTTTAAAAAAGGATTTAGCTATTCAGAACCTTCCGAGACTGCAGCGACTTCAGAATTTTGTAGTGTAAATAGTCTGTATGTGCAAAAAGGATATAAAGTTGAAGAAAAATCAGAGTGCAATAATTATGAGGATTATTTAGATATAGTTGAAGTGAATTTACTGAATGCTGGAAATAAAATGCCTGATGGAATGATGAGTGATTGTTTTAATTCTGCTATAAACTCAGGATTATATCCTTTGATATGTGGATATAGAGCAAGAGAATTAGCAATGGCATTAATTGCTTCAAGATATGCAGAAGTGCCCGAAATTATAAGTGTACCGGCAGGTTATGGAAATACAAGTGAATTGGCTATGGCGATTAATTCAGCTGAAACAAATTGCGTAATTATAGAAGATGTATTTGGTAGGATGAATGAAGGTATTATACTTCCAATTCTAAGAAACTCAAATGGAAAAGTTATTTTATTTACTGCTGAAAGTGTTGAAGATATAACACACTTACAAATGCACTATTTTAATTACATACAATTAATAGTTTCAAATAAACATTCAATTAAACAATATAACGACTTTCTTTATGCTGATGCGAATGAAATTTTGGCTGGTACTGAGTATACAGGTAAAGAAGAGGGGTATAAAGTGGCAAGGCAGATATTTGATTATATTGGTATGAATAATTCGTATATAGTTACAAGGGGAAGCGTTATTTGTAATCTTTTATCTAGGGAAAAAGATAATAGTGAAGAAATGGCTATATTTAAGCTTTTAACTAGTGAAGTTAAGTGGTTAATAAAAGAAAATGGAAAAAAGAAACTTATCGAATTATTTGAATTAAATGTAAGCAAATATCCGAAAAATTTAATTGAATGCTTAGGGTGATTGAATGAAAGAAAAATTGAGAAATACTCTTGCCTGCGATATGAATATTTTCAAATTTGCCGATGAAACAGAGCGTGAGTACAACCAGAGATTGATTTATTCAGCAGGAGCAGCTTGGACTAAAACCTTGGTATTTGGAAATTCATATACTGACAAAGAGGAAAATAAGAGTTATATTAATGTTGATATAATGTATATTCAAACACATCTATCCAAAGTACTTGAAGCATTTCTTAATTGTCTTGATATTGACATGGACTGGATTGAAGTTGAAGGGAAAGAAAATGTTGAAGAAAAGGCAATGGCTTTAGCGGGACAGATTGTTCAGGAAGTAATATATACATACAATTTGGCACAAATACAATCAAGAAGAGTGGTAACATTGAAAACCAAGTGTTTTAAGCACGGTAAGGATTTGTATTTAGTACGAGGAGAAACACCGAGGAATAAGACAACTTTTTCGGTGGGTGTTGCTCAATGGTTAAAAGGTAATGAAATTGTGGAGTTTGAAGTTGCTAAAAAGATAGTTGATGTAAAAGGTGAGGATTATTATCAAATAATTGATTCTAAATTTCCGTGGAGAAGAGTAGAATTGAAGTCGGAATACCTTATATTTGAAACTGGAAGTAGTAAGCCATACTCTAAATGTTGGAAACTTGTTGATTTTGATAACTTACCAAAAGGAATAAGCATATTGAAGTTAGCTGATGAATACAATGGTGGCTATGTGTTAGTAAAAAACACTACAAATGATTTGCAGATGGTCGAACTTGATCCATGGTATAAAGAAGAAATAGAGATTTATCGTATTTTATACGCTTTGAATTATAATAATCAAACACCGGCATTATTCCATGTCTACAGAAAAAAAGATTTTTATATATTACGTTGCAGAGGAGCAGTTCCAAATCATGAAGATAGAATAATAAGATGCTGTTCATGGCCTTATAAGTCATATAAAAATAAATACTTCAGGATAATACCGGAATTTTTGTGGTGCATTGTAGAAAAGGCTATTTTAGAATTGGGTATAAAAATTATCTATCAGTAAAGTTGGAGGAAAGATATGAGCGAGTATGGCATAAGAAAAACTCATGATAATTTAAAGAACAAATTAATTGATTATATAAAAGCACAGTACTTAGCAGAAAATGATTTGTTAATGGATGCCTCAGAAGGTTTGTTAACAAAGAAGGGAGTATTATTTCAAGAACCATATATAGAAGTAACAAAGAATTTCAAAGTTGAGCCCTTTGGATTTATGAATACAAGGCTTAACAATGAGAAAAAGGAAATCTTATCAGAACTTATTCAAGCAAAGCTAGGAGTTTTTGCAACTCCTTTTCGGCATCAGATTACAGCAGTTGAAGAGTATTATAGTGGGAAAAATATACTTGTAACAACTGGTACAGGTTCTGGAAAAACAGAATGTTTCTTATGGCCAATACTGACTGATTTGATTTATGAGGCTCGCAATAGGGAAACATGGAAACATCAAGGAATAAGGTCGTTAATTTTATATCCAATGAATGCTTTGGTATCTGACCAGCTTGGAAGAATGCGTAAGATAATTGGAAATCCTAAATTCCACGAGCTTTTATGTAAAGATGATGTTGTAAGAAGGGCACGATTTGGAATGTATACAGGTAGAACTCCGTATGCTGGAAAGAATGATGAGGATAAGAATAAACAATTAGCTGCTTTAATAAGAAAAAATTATATCAATTCTGATGTATATGAAGAATTGTTGAAGATTGGAAGGATTCCCGCCAAGAATTTAGAAAAGTTTGTCCAAAACCTTTCAATAGGCGTTCAACAAACGGAACCTGAAGATATAGAACTATATACACGTGGTGAAATGCAAAAAATATGTCCTGACATATTGATAACTAACTATAGTATGCTTGAATATATGCTGATGAGGCCAATTGAGGCGGAAATTTGGAACAAAACAATAAAATGGCTGAATGAAGCGGATGATAATAAGCTTTTGTTGGTAATAGATGAAGCTCATATGTATAGAGGAGCTTCAGGAGGAGAAGTGTCACTATTAATCAGAAGATTAATGGACAAATTACATATAGATCAGTCAAAGATGAAATGTATTTTGACAAGTGCAAGTGTACCGGCTGAGGCTAATGTGGAATTACAGAAATTTGCATGTGGTCTGACTGGGAAAAATCCTGAAAAGGATATGTTTGTAATTATAAGAGAGGAAATAGAACAAATTGAGCATAAAGTTAAAGGAGATCTGGAAAAAGCTAATTTCTATGCAAGTTTATCACTAGAAGCCCTCCAAGGGGATTTTGAAATACAGATTAAAGAGTATATGAAATTAGCTTTTGAATATGGATGTAAGGATCTACCTTCTAATGAAAACGAAGCAAAAATATGGCTTTTTACCAACTTGTCAAAAGATAGGCTATTCAATCAGCTTATATTTGAATGCAGTAAAAAAGCGAAAGCATTCTCCGAAATAGCTAGAAATATTTTTGAAGAAGACGTTACACAGAAGCTTGCAGAGGAAGCGTTGGAAATATTACTTCAGCTTGGTACTATGGCTAAATCAAGCGAAGGAAAAGTATTACTAGGTTCAAAAGTTCATATGATGTTTAAAGGTTTGCAGGGTTTATATGCCTGTATTAATGAGGATTGTCAGGAGAGTAATATAGGCATGGGTATAAAATTGGGATTTATAACAGATAAAAATATTGAAATATGTCCTTGCTGCGGCGGAAGGTTGTTTGAACTTTTGATGGATAGACGTTGTGGAACTTTGTATTTGAGAGCTTTTATTGATGATGATATACAAAACTCAAATGAATATGACTTTTTATGGACACGACATAATAGGGTTATAAAGGGCTTAAAAGAGTTGCATTTATGGATTGTACCTAACAACCGTAAAGATTTATTTAAGCATAATAAATCAAGGGGAAAGGCAAAAGAACATTCTCAAAAGGGATATTTAGATTCAAAATCTGGATTGCTTTTTAGGGAACATTCTCATGAAGGCGAACAAGGATATTTAAAAGTGCTAATATCCAATTATTATGATAAAGAAAAATATAGATACTCCTTTGGGACTTGTCCTAATTGTGGCAGAGACCATAACAAAATAACACCTTTTATTACTAGAGGTAATGAGCCATTTGCAAATATAGTGAAAGAGCAGTTTGAATCACAAGTTGGTAAAGATAAAAATTTAAATAATGAAGGAAAAAAGGTTTTGCTTTTTTCTGACAGTCGACAAAGAGCAGCAACTATTGCGAGAGATATGACAATTGCGTCAGACGGTGATGCCGGCAGACAAGCAATTTTTATGGCACAAAAACTACTAGATGAAAGTAGTGATGGCGAAAGAACTTTAGATTTACTATATTATGCTTTTTTGAAAGTGGTTTACGATAATAGGTTGACGTTTTTCTACGGACAAGAAAAAGAAATGTTTAAGAACCAGCTAAAAAAGTATGAGGAATTTTATTCATCTAAACCAAAAGTAAGATATAGAAAAATGCGTAACAACATTGGAAATCCACCAGAAATGTTTTATCAGCTATTGTTAAAAAATATTAGCGATACTTATAGGTCGTTTAATAATTTAGGATTAGCACAAGTTGTGCTGGCAGAATCAGGCGAAGCGGGAGATGACCTAAACGAAGA
>CAYXPB010000232.1:0-5699 GCA_964466645.1 uncultured Acetivibrio sp.
GGAGGAGCCGTCGCATACCTAAAACGTTAGGTGAAACACATCGCTTTATGCAAGCTTTGCGGGTCTGATTGTACTAAGCGAGCTAGTTCAGTGTAATGTAAGGTTTAGGAAAATAAATTTCAAAGGGGATTTTATGGACATTAAAGAGATTATTAAAATTGTTGGTAACCCAAAACCGTATGACAAAGGGAAAGACGTAATGTGGACCGATGCACATATTTCAAAGTTTTTATTGGAAGCACACATAAATCCTGAAATTGGAGTTGCTAGTAGAACTGCAGAAGATATTGATAAAACTGTTGACATGATTGACAAAATGATAAAACCGAAATCTAAGATTTTAGACTTGGGATGTGGACCAGGATTATATACAGAACGGCTTGCAAGAAAAAAACATAAAGTAACTGGTGTTGACTTTTCGAAAAACTCAATTGAATATGCCATTAAACAACAAGAAAAAAGTCGGTCAGATATCGAATACATAAATGGGGATTATTTAAAATTAGAATTTGAAGAACAATTTGATTTAATCATGATGATTTATTGTGACTTTGGTGTATTGGTACCAGAAGAACGTATATCTTTAATGAAAATGATACATAAGGCATTAAAACCAGGAGGTGTTTTTTTATTTGATGCTATTGATGAAAAAACAGTTGAAAGGTCAAAATTTAATTCCTCGTGGGAGATGAGTGAAGGTGGGTTTTGGAATCCTACTCCATATATTTGTTTGAGTAAGAATTACCATTTTAGTGAGACTAAAGCAACATTGGAGGAACATATAGTAATTGATGATAAGGGGAAGTTTAAATTATACAGGTTCTGGAATCATTATTTTAATCAAGAGGATGTTGAGAAAATGTTTGAACCAATTGGTTTTTCAAAAGTAAAAAGTATGAATAACGTTGTAAACGGTAGTGGTATATATAATGATCATGGAGTAGTATTTTATGCCGTAAATAAATAATTTTTAATTTTCTCAAAAAGGTTAACAGGTATGATTGATGGCAAAAACAATGAATCGAGTAAAAGAAAAGTTATATTTTGAACAAGGGGGATTTCATGAGTACTATTGAGAGAATACAATGTGGAAATGGTAACTGTTATATTGTATATGAAGGTAGCAATGCTATTTTGGTAGATACTTCACGAATACGGTTTAGGGATAAGATTTTACAGATATGCAAAAAGAAAAATGTTAAACTCATTGTTTTAAAACATGGGCATGTTGACCATATTCAGAATGCCGCATATCTCTCGAATGAGCTAAATGCACCCATTGCCATGCACATAGCAGATTACGAATTGTCAAGGAATAATATGTTGGAACCATTAACAGCTCACGGACTTTTAGGGAAACTAATATTGGCATTATCAATAAAAAGTTTTCAACAGGATAAAATACAACCTTTTGAACCTGAAGTTTACTTACAAGATGGCGATTCTTTAGAAAACTATGGAGTACAGGCAAAGGTTATTGAACTGCCAGGGCATACGAAAGGCTCAATTGGGTTAATGTTGGGAGAAACCGATATTATCGTAGGTGATGCTTTGATGAACATCTTATATCCATCAAAATCTATGCTTTACGGTAATAGGGAAACCATGGAGAAAAGCATTGAAAAAATACGTAGCTATAAAAATGTCACTATACATTTTGGACATGGAAAATCAGTTGTAAATGGAAACTGGTGATACGAATAGTATAAGCATAATGAGAAGATGTTTACTTCAAAATATTTATAAAGTTCAACTGAGGAGTTATGACTAGGCTTTATTAAAGGGAGTCCCGTATCCTTGCGCCGATTTTGAAAGCTAGTCTTTGAAGATTTAGTTAATTCATATTTGTTTTATAATACGCACTTAATAAAATTATGATTGTTTGAGGGAGGAAAAATGAAAATAACAACGCTTGTAGAAAATACATCTATTTCTTCTGAGTACAAGAGTAAGCATGGACTTTCTTTTTACATTGAAACAGAGAAGCATAAGATACTGTTTGACTTAGGATCCGGTAAATTATTTTTAGAAAACGCAAAGCATTTAGGAGTAGATGTTAGCACGGTTGATGTTGTGATTATTTCCCATGGTCATGTAGACCATGGTCGAGCTTTAAGTTTATTTATAGAAAAGAACAAAACAGCGAAGATTTATATACAGCGAACAGCTTTTCAGCCCCATTATACAAAGATGTTGGGACTACCCATTTATATTGGCTTGGATAATTCATTAAAGAGTAATGAGCAAATCATTCTAATTGATGATAAGCTAATAATTGATGATGAGTTACAATTATTTGAAGTTGTAACAGAAAGGGAATGTTATTCTACTTCAAACAATGTTCTTTATGTTAAAAGAAAGCAAGAGTTATTATTGGATGATTTTGAACATGAGCAGTACTTGATAATTACTGAACACGGAAAGAGTACTCTGTTCGCTGGCTGTGCGCATAAAGGAATTGTGAATATTCAGAGAAAAACTGAACAAATTTTAGGTTATGAATTGTCCAATGTTATTTCAGGTTTTCATCTATATAATCCAATTTCAAAGAAGGGCGAAAGTGACGAATTGATAACACAGATTGGGAAGTTCCTAAAACAAAATACTTCAAAATATTACACGTGCCATTGTACAGGTAAGAAAGCTTTTGATAAATTGAAAAATATAATCGGAGAGCAAATAACGTACTTATCCACTGGAAGCTCTCTCAATATTTAATGCAAATTTTCAAGTGTTTAGTTAGTTCACATTCTTAATATATTCTGAACTTTGAAGAGGTTTGGGATAGTACTAATTAAAACTTCATCCTTCGAAGAAGGAGCACGAGTTCATGCTGCCCATACCGCCTCACCGGGCTAAGTTCGCCGCGATGCAGCGGTTGGGGGAGATATCACTAGAGCTAATACCCCCTATCCCTAGGACATCTGTCAATGAAACAGGTATAAAGTGGGGTGAAGTCGTAGCCTGAATAACCTAAACCAAAATAAATTGGCATGGTTTAATAGATGGAGCATCACCACATTATATTACTGGCACACCTTTTTCTTGCAAGTATTTCTTCACTTGTCCTATACTAAAGGTCCTGTAATGAAATACTGAAGCCGCAAGAAGAATGTCTGCACCACCTTTAATAACAGCTTCATAAAAGTGTTCTAATGTACCAGCTCCCCCGGAAGCAATGACTGGTACATCAACAACATCTGAAATTGCTTTTATAAATTCCAGGTCATATCCAGCCTGGGTACCATCACCATCCATGCTTGTTGGTAAAATTGTTCCGGCACCAAGTTTCTGACACTCTTTAGCCCACTCAACAGCATCTTTACCTGTGCATTTTGTACCACCTGAAACAACCAATTCAAAACCTGAGGGCATTTCCTTATTTCTTTTTGCATCAATTGCAACAACAATTTTATCAGAACCAAATTTCTGAGCACCCTGTTTAATTAAATCAGGATTTTCAACAGGATCACCAGCATCTTTTATATCTTCAAAATGTATTCCTTTTACTACTCTTCCATTTTTCATATCAAGGCATGGCATAATTTTTACAGTTTTCATAAATACCCCTTTCGCAATCTAACAATTATTTTTATATTTCAGAAATTTAGGTGATTCCAAAAAAATAACTGGTCAATCGCCATTTCAAAAAAATTTGATTTACATTTTTTGCACTGCAAAATAATTTTCCTCTGTTTGAAAGCTTTTAAGCTTTCATGATGGGCTTTGTGACTTAATTATTGTATAGGTTATTTTTGAAATGGCCTTATAGTATATAAAAGTCACAAAGTACATTCCAGAATATTGAATATATAGATTATTAAGACTGTTTGTCTATTTAGTTATTTACAAGTTTATCATGTCCAAACCATTTGCAGCAATAGTTTTAGGGAAAAAATTCTCCAAATGAAGTTTATTACTCTCCATTAAAGGTTTGACAACATCATCAGCTATACTTTTGCAATTAACAAGCCCATCAATAAATACCAAAGTTACAGGTCGATTATGATCGCCACAAATAAAAATATCTCTAAAAATATAAGAGAAGGTAGAAGGTAGTATCTATTTGTGTTTTTCAAAATATTACCTATAAAATTCATGTTTTTCTTTTAAACTCTAAACATATATGGTATAATTTGAATATCTTGTAGATTTTCTTATTAAAATCGCAGTAATAATTTCTAATAAAGTGACAATTCTGTTCAAGGCAATAAAATCTCAAATAAATTCATGGAATACAGTATGATGAAAGACTTTGGTAAGTTTTGTGGTTTGTTTTATATGATTAAAAAAAAGATAAGAGGGGGGATAAATTAATAATTATTGTTGCAAGACAGGCTATTGATAAGAAATGAGCAGGAGAAGTAGATTTTAAACTTGATATTTAGACTAATTCTAGTATTTTAGCTATGAATAATTATAGGATTGCTACTGTTTTACTTTTCTTATTTGCTTGAAGTATCTTAAACGCAAAATATCTAATAATATCTTGTCCTATAATAAAAAGGTATAAAAGTCTAAATGTTTGCTGTATTTAGGTTAAAAGGAGAATTGTGTATGAAAAAAAAAGTAGTTTCTTTGGTAATGGTAATTTTATTAATTTTTGCAAATGTATTTCAAATGATTGGCTCTATTGCTACAGTTGCAGGCAACGCTATTTATGGAGAACCACCTGTTAATAGTTCTCAGTATGAAGAATGGAAACAATGGTATGTTAATAATGGTAACTTTTCATTTTTAAACGGATCATCAGCATATGCAGCAAGTATATCCGGGAATGTTATGTATAACAGTTATCTTGAATTGGCTGTTGCCAACAATTCGAGGTATACTATAGGTACATCAGGAGGAAATCCGGATATTTCGACAGATAATTATAAAAGGTTACTTTTTGGACATCCAAGCCCAAGTACCTCATATACTACAATAAGGATTAACGGAACAAATTATAAATATGGCGATGGTTCATTTGTTGTTAATCCGACATTTAATGAACAGTTCAATACAAATACATCAGAACAAAAAATAGGAAATTTGAGTATTAAACAAGTTCTCAGTCTCGTAAAAAACACTGCGACTCAAAGAGAAGATATTGTTGAGATAAAATACATTATAAAAAATATGATTCATTAAAAGGATCTGTTTCAACAAACACTGGTATAAGAATTATGATGGACACTCAATTAGGAAGCAACGATGCAGCACCATTTAGAGTTCCCGGAGTGGGTGCGGTTACTCAGGAGAGAGAATATTCTGGAAGTGCTATACCTCAATACTGGCAGGCTTTTGATAACCTGACCAATCCTCAGGTAGTTTCTCAGGGTACATTGGTAAGATCCTCAGAGAATAAGCCAGATAAAGTTCAATTTACAAATTGGAGAAGGGTCTATGATAATCCATGGGGTTATAACGTAAATACAACTTATTCAAACGGTGATAGTGCTGTTAGTGTTATTTGGGAACCCAAAAATATCGCTGCGGGACAGGAATGTGAATATTTGACTTATTATGGACTTAGTGAGCTGGTCCAGGATTTACGGCCACCGCTTGCAGTAAGTTTATTCGGTGATGCAAGTGTACGAGCAACAGAGAAAGGTTATGAACCGAATCCGTTTGTAGTTACTGCATATATACAGAATGTCGGAAGTGCGGCTGCATCTGATGTTGTAGCCACTATTAACCTTCCGGAAGGATTAAAA
>CAYXPB010000232.1:5709-8664 GCA_964466645.1 uncultured Acetivibrio sp.
CTTGCAGGTAATGAAACGGCAACAAAGAATATCCAAAGCATTGGTGTATCACAGGAGAAACAGTTATCATGGTCTGTGGAAGTCGAAACTGGAAATGTTGATAGAACTTTGGAGTACTCGGTTGATGTGCAGGCGTTTGGGGTAGAAAGAAAAAATGTTAAAAAGAGTATATTTGTTCCAAAGTCAGAAGTTAAGGAAGATTTTGAAATAGTTTATGATCATAAATTGCCTGAAAGCTTAAGTACCAATTTGCAAGGGAATAAGTATTTAAAAGAAACATTTGAAATGAGTGGGACTGTAAAAATTAATAATCCTGAATATAATTGTGAAAACATATTTCTTACTTTTGATTTTGATAAAGGCGGTTTAAAAAGGAATGACAATGTACTGCATTTTTACAAAATCAGTGAAAATACTATTCGATTTATTGTGAAAGAAGAAAAAGACTTAAATAATATAAATTTATTTATGGAAAAAAAATTTAAGAGTAATGATAATTACTACTCGATTAGGTACAAATACTATGAGGGTTTTGATTATTCTAATGACTATACGATTGATAACGGTAATATTACAATTGACAGGGAGTTCTTATTAAAAAAGAAACCTGGATATGATGAAAATCGCTTTGCTGATTATATCGATGGTTATGATTCTAAAACCTTAAATTATAAAATTAATATACATAAAACAAGTGACAATTCTATAATACATTCGAAACAGCATAAAACATATTTTCCTGTATTAAAGCCGGTAATATTTGCTCATGGTGTAATGGGAGCGGGTCTTAAAACAAATAATGACAATAAGGGAAGATGGGTTGGCGGAATTTTTCTAAACGAACATATACCCCATCTCTATTTGGAATATGACGGGAGTTCTATAGAAGATATCGGACTTAGTAGGGGGACAAGTATATTTGGATTAGCGAAAGTTCCATACGACATGTTCTATTTTCCCCTTGAAGAAGATTTATTAAAATCAGGCTACTTGTTTATACCATTTTTATATGACTGGAGACTTGATAATGATATCAGCACGGAAAAATTAAAAAAATTTTTAAATAAGCTTTCTGTGGACAAAGTTGATTTGATTGTACATAGTATGGGGGGAATTGTTGCAAAGAATTACATTGTAAAAAACAAGAATAATCACAAGATTGATAAATTTATATCTGGTGCAAGTCCTTTTTACGGTTGCCCGAAGTTATTTTCAATTATGCACACGGGAGATTTGGACATGGGTATTCTAGGCCCTAAATATAATAAAGATTTAACAATTCCGCTTGCAAAGAACATTATTCCATTATATCAAATGCTTCCGGGGAAAGGTTATTTCTTTTCTGCAACAAACAATTATAAGTATAAGCCAAGTTATTTTGAAGAAAAGATTTCAGCTGTGTTTTATGATATAAAAGGAAATAAGCAGAGTTTCAAAAGTAGTACTGACTATAACACCTTTGATAGTGTAAGTTCATATTTTACATATGATACTCCAATTTGGTATTCGGAAGATGAAATAAATAACTATTCTATAGTAGTAGATTATTTGAAACAAAAAGCCAAGTTTGTAAATTTTAGTATGTATTCCAAAACACAAGCTATACAGGATGAATTGTATGATGTGAGATTTCTAGATCAAGATATATACAACGTTGAACACTATCTACTTGTAAGTAATGGTGTTACTATGGTCGGGAAAAATACTGTTGAATATTCCAGAAGTCTGGATGATAAATGGAAATTTAATTTAAAGCCTTATAAAAAGCAATTGCTGGATTCTGATGGCACAGTTCCGATAGTCAGTGCGACAATGGGAGAAGTTGTTCAATCATATATAACCACACAAAATTCTCCTGTAACTAATCGGTATAACATATTTTATACTAATGGTGTTGAGCATGCTGCTTTTTATACAGATAATGGTACAATTAATATGGTAAAGAAGCTTTTAAGCGACGAAACAATTACTCCTGAAAATATAAAGCAATATGGTTATTCATATTCGCCTAAGGCTGTTAAAAAGTCTGTATATTATATTTATAGCCCTGTAGATATAGATATTTATGATAATGAAAATAATCATACCGGTGTTAAGTCAATTACAGAAGAAGGCGAAACAATTGATGTAATTGAGAATCAGATTAAAGGGTCCAATTATTCTGTTGTTGGACATACGAAGGTTTTGAGTGTCGATGCTGATAAGGATTACGATGTACATTTAAAAGGTACTGATAATGGATTTTTTACAATGGATATATCAAACTACGATATTACGGATGATGGTGCCTATGATAGAAAAGGAACTGTTTTGTTCAGAGACATTCCTGTACTTAAGGATTCGATAATGAAGGTGGTTAAGAATTCCGTAGGGGAATATAGCATTGAAAAAGACAATGACGGAGATGGAACTGTTGATGAGACCATATATCCTACTAGTATAGTTGAAGATGTTAATAATGAAAGTGTTATACCACCTGTAACAGATTATAAAATATCAGGAAAGCAAGGTGATAACGGCTGGTACATGAGTGATGTTTCAATTGAATTGACATCACAGGCAAGTGAAGGTTCTTGTGTAGAATTGACAAATTACTGCATGGATGATGGTTTTGAAATATACAGAAAACCGCTAGAAGTTGTAGAAGAAGGTATAACCAATATATTAGCGTACTCAGAAGATATAAATGGAAATACAGAAGAGATTAAAAATATAGAAGTAAAAATAGATAAAACCTCACCAGAGATAACTACTAACATTAATACTGATATTAATTACTTACTAAACGATATAATAAAACTGGAATTTGAGGCAAAAGATAAATTATCTGTAGTTAAAGAAGTATATGGAACTTTTAATGGAATTAAAACAGAAACCGGAACCGAAATTACTCTAACAAATGGATACGCTATCTTTATAGCATACCACCTAAAAAAAAAAATTCTAAATTATCGC
>CAYXPB010000233.1:0-8565 GCA_964466645.1 uncultured Acetivibrio sp.
GAAGTTCTTGAAAGATTATGAGAAAGTACAGATATACCATCACTCGCATTGCTCATAATAGTCAACTTTATGTACGCCAACGTACCATCGCCTTTTATAATCCTACTTCCGTCAGCTGGTGACTCAAAAGTCATTGCTACAAAACCTGATGTACTGTTTATATTGGAATTAAAATCTTTTGAATTGATTATCAGTTCTCCAGGTGTAACGCTCACTGTACTAAATATTTTAGGATCGTAATTAACCCAAAAGCTACATGCATAAATACCTGATGCCGGAACATTTTTTACTGTCAAAGGCACAGTAACAGTAGTGCCTTTTTGTCCTTTTAAAACTGCTAAACTTACCTCCATTGGATCCACCGCATATGTAAACGAATTCGACATTAATCCAAAAATCAACATTGTTATCGTCACAATGCACCATACTTTCTTTGGGCTAAACAACCTTTCTTTGACACTCATCTATTAATCCTTCCTTCCATAGAATATATTACTTAATGATATAAGTTACAAAATATTGAAATATAAATAGATATAGACTTCATACATCTAATTATACAATAAATAGTCCTCATATGCTATAGTTTTAAATCCTTCAAATCTTATCGAGTAGCAGAGATTTTTCCCCATGATAATATATACATAACTTGTGCAATGCCCTAGTCATAGATACATATAAGAGTTTTATATCTAGCTCCTCTTCCTTATAAATATCAATACCAGCATCTGCTATCATTACAACATCAAATTCCAAGCCTTTTGTAAGATAAGAAGGAACAATAAGCGTGCTGTTTTTGTATTCTTCTTCTTTACCCGTTATTACATTCAAATCATCTATCTTGCCTTCTAAAAGTTTGTACATTTTTTGACACTCTTCTACAGTCTTTAATACTATGGCAGCGGTTTTAAAGTTCTCCTTTCTGTACTGCTTTATCCTTGTACTTATATCTTCTGCAATCTGATTTAAGTTCTTCTTTTCTATTACCTCAACTTTATCTCCATGCCTTATTACAGGTTTTGCAAGTACCAAATCAAGGTCTTTAATTTTGTCTATAACCGTATTTGCTGCACTCATTATTTCCACCGTTGTTCTGTAGCTTTCCTCTAGGGTAAGGAAACCACATTTTTGGCCCTCAAAAACATCGTCTACAACATCCTGCCAAGTTCTTATACCTCTATAGGAATGAATACTCTGGCATAGGTCGCCTAATATTGTAAACGAACTGTCTTTTACAATTTTTTTAAGCACATAAAATTGAAAGGCGCTAAAGTCCTGACCCTCGTCTATAACAATATGCTTAACAGGTATTTTCTCATCCATTCCGTGTATAAGATACTTTAAGTAAATTATCGGAGCAATATCTTCAAGCTCTAAACAACCGGATTTAAGCGTATCCCTAGTATGGTTTCTGGTATAATCAATCAAATCTTTATCAATCTTACCTTCAAGTAGCTTATTAAACAGCTCTTCATTATTTATAAGATCGCAATAGTACTCATAAGGACTAAACTTTGATATTTTCTTTATGTATTCTTTGACAGCTCTTTTGGCATAGCTCTCAATTTTGCCAATTACAGCATCTCTTTTGTCTATTGCTGCAATTATTAATTTCTGTCTCTCAGGACTTTCTTCCATAGTAGTTTTTAAATTCATAATTTCATTATCGCACTGCTCATTTTGATTATGTATTATAATATTTTTTTCTGCTTTAACCTGTTTGAAAGATACTTTTTAATTTCATCAATCCTTTGTACTATAGGCCAATTCTTGTACTGCTTTAAGAAAAGGTCATTTATTTCTGCATACTTAAATACCACTGTGTTTGCAATCTTAAAATGCTCTTTTGGAATAAAGGAACTTTCAACGTGTTTCACATATTCATCCATCACTTCTCTAAACAACATGGATGCCTTAAACTGCGAACAGTTCTTCAAATTATTGTTTTCCTCTATTTCTTCCTTTGTCACATTGTGGTTTACAAACTTGGTCAGCTTCTCAAAAGGGTCTTTTAGCTTAAACTTTTTACCTATCAACTCCATTGCAAATTCTTCAAAAGTAGTTTGCTTAACCCTCTCTACACCTAATTCCGGCAGTACTTCAGAGATATAATTCAAAAAGAGCTTGTTTGGTGCAATAATCATGAAATTTTCAGGTTCAAAGGATTTTTCAAAGGTATAGACAAGGTATGCAATCCTGTGAAGTGCAATGGTAGTCTTACCGCTTCCTGCAGCTCCTTGTACTATCAATGGCTTCCACATATCTGCCCTGATTATTTTATTCTGCTCAACTTGTATTGTAGATACTATTTCCTTGAGCCTGTTGTCGCTGTTTGCACCTAAATAGGTCTGCAAAAACTCGTCATTTGTGGTTATGTCAATATCAAAAATCTCCTGTAAAATACCCTCGTTAATAGCAAATTGCCTCTTTAACGTAAGTTCTCCTTCTATATTGCCACCAGGACACCAATAATCAGCTTCCCCTATTCGCCCCTCATAATACAAATTTGCTATAGGTGCACGCCAGTCAACAATTATTACCTCTTGGTCTTCATCCCTCATCAAAGACATTTTGCCTATATATATGTTTTCCTTTTTGTTGCTGTCCTTCTCCCTAAAATCTATACGTGCAAAATAAGGCTTGCTTCGTGCCACAAAAAGATTTCTGAGCCGAAGTGCAAGGCTATCCCTGATTGTAGTATTGATCATCATATCTATAAAGCTTTGGCTATTTTCTGAAGTAAAGTGTTTTGATACGTTATCAATGTCATTATCAAGCCTTTCTTTTTTCTTAACAGTGCTATCTAAACTCTTTTCAACATATCCTAAAGTATAATTACACCTTTCCAACTCTTCTTTATATGACGGATGCTTTTCCGCAGCCATATTTTATGTACCTCCCTTTATCGATAGGAATTTTATTATATTTGAAAGAACAAAAAAAATAAAGCCTCTCATCTATTTTATTTAGGCCATTTTAAAAAATGTAGATTTTTTAAATAACTATTGACCTGTTATTTTTACAATCACCTTATTTCGATAGTATACAGATAAAAGCCGCCATAGGGCGGCTTTCCAGTCATACATTTTTCGAATTAGGTAATTCCTAAAAAATAACTGGTCAATGGGTGTTTCAAAAAAGCTGATTTACATTTTTTGCGTCGCAAAATAATGTTCCTATGTTTGAAGCTCTATAGCTTCATTATTGGGTTGAAACTATATACATTGACTAATGAATTTTTTTGAAACACCTTAACCAAAAGAGCTGTAACAAACTTTGAACTTAATCTTTTTTTATTCTTTTATAAAAGCTCCTTCTCTATAATTGTTCATAGGATCCCACAAGAACCACTCTTCATATCCCGCATCATATACAGCCTGTATTTGCTGCCTAACCTGTGCATCCTCATAATACTGCCAGTTTCCTGCTCCAATCCACGTTGCAGAAAAGTCCTGCAAATATGTTCTCAATATAGGTTTGTGCCCATCTACTTTCTCATACCTTGCCTTCGCCTTGAGCAATGTATTTTTAATAATTCCATAAGGATCTAAGTCAGGTTTTGGGAACCTTACATTATTTATAATCTGCCCATTTGCATAGTGTGAAGGATAAGCCATCGGACACAAATAATCAAGGTTTTCACCAACATACTCAAAATACTGCCCTATTCCCTCAGTATCACCAGGGCTCTCTAAAATAATAGCAAATACATCTCCGGACAGTATTGCATTGGGAAGCTCCTGCCTCGCATAGGCCAGATAATCATTTATAACTTCATACGACTCCCTCTCATCTTTACCTTCAAAAACCATTTGACTTTTTCTCCCGTCTGGGAATCTTATATAGTCAAACTGCACTTCATCAAAACCTTTTGCTAGTGCTTCCTTTGCTAGGTCTATATTATACTGCCATACCTCTTTACTATAAGGATTTACCCAATTCATCTTATTGTGAACATAAAGTCCTCCTTCAGGGTTCTTTATGGCCATTTCCGGTTTATTTTTTGCCAGTATCGGATCTTTGAAGCACACTATCCTCGCTATGGCATATATATCATTGTCGTGTAATTTCTTTATAGTATTTTCAACATTATACAACTTTTCAATTGCACCTATCTCCGATGCTAAAGGAACCTCAGAATCAAAACTGACAATACCGTAGTCATTTTTTACGTCTATAACATAACTGTTTATCTCAGTAGTGTTAGCAAGTTCGATATAGTGATCAAGCCTTGCACCTGCTGATGATGCAGTTAAGTACAAGCCTTTAGCCTTAACCTTCTTTTGATTGATATTCGGAAGTTCGGGAGTGCTAGTAGGTGTACTTTCAACTACAGCATTTGCATCACTTGGTTCTACAGCTTCCGAACTAGGAGTAGCTGTAGGCAAATTTTGCTCTGGAGTTATAATGGTACCATTATTTGAATTACATGCGAACAATGATATTGCAGTCATACCAACTAGAAGCGACAACGATATTCTTCTTACAATGCCTTTTTTCATAAGTATAAAACCCCCATATTTATTTTTTTGAGCTTTTAAATAACAAGATATGCCTTTTAGATAATAATACTATATCAAACATATTTTCAAAGTACAATAGCAGTTTATGGACCAGGTGTATATTTTCAGTTTACACCACACTATCTTTTTATGTAGTATTAAGGTGCTTCAAAAAATATTCATTATTCAATATATAGTTCCAACCCAATAATGAAGGGTAAAAAAGCTTCAAACATAGGAACACTATTTTACAACACAAAAAATGTAAATCAACTTTTTTAAAACAACCATTGACCAATTATTTTTTTGGAATGACCTAACACACATTTATATATATGTTCATATAATGTCACAGAATATCTTTTCAAAAAGGAGACAAAAGTTATGTTTCCGCTTCCTATAATCGGAGTGGTTCTAGTCGGTAGAATATTATTATATCAGAAAAACAGAGGCCAAAATTTGCCGACAAGAGCAAATATAAGAGTACCTGGTTTAATGCCTTTTAGTGTAAATCCTTTAGAAAGGCTTTTTAATGGGCTAAACAAACAATTTTCGACAATCTCAGCCCGACAGCCTCGTGAGAACTTTTACGAAATTGCTCAAAGGTTTGTGCCAGAAGGCGGCAATATACTGACGCCACAATATCCATTAAATTCTAACAGCATCAGTTATGGAGATTTAGATGGCGATTTACAAGATGAATTAATTGTATCCTTCAGACATACTGATGAGATAAAAACCATTGTTTTAAAGAAAGCAACGGACAATTGGTATAAAGCTACCGAAATTGCCGACTTAGGATATGAGAGCGTTCATTACAGAGAAGTTGTAGATCTGACCGGCGAAGGAAAGAAGCAGCTTATACTAGCTTTAAAAACTAAAGGCAACACCTCTGACTTAAGAGGTTATTCCTTTGACAAAGACAGTTTTAATGAGATTTTCAATATAAGCTATAACAGGCTTGAAGTCCTGAAAGTCCCTGGTAATAACAGAAATTCTACTAAATCAAACCTTGCTATCTGGAACAAGGACGAGGACGATGCCTATAATATTCAATTGCTTGAGTGGAAGGGTTCACAGCTTGAATCCTTAAGAGATGTAAGTACATATTATTCAGATAGTGTTGTTCCTTACTATTTGAGGAAGGTCAAAAGGCAACCTGATTCACCTCAAAACTGGTATAATCTAGCCAACGCTCTTGATAGAGCGGGCATGAATAGAGATGCAATTATTACCTCAGAATTTGGTAGTCAGTATGACTCAAATGGGCAATTTAAAGATAAATTTGAAGCATTGATAAATAAAGCTTCTAATAGTTAGCCCATAGGCCACTAAAAAAGTGGCCATTTTAAATGTCTGCACAACCACACAAATATTAACATCTATATCCTATAATGAACACTTTTTTTGGTGGCCTGATATAACTTTTGCTTATATATAAGGCCATTTTTACTTTTGGAGAGATGCATAAATCATATTAAGTATATCAAGATCACACTACACTTCAGACCGCTGGCATTATCGCTGCTTTCTGTTGTTTACTATTCCAACATATATTTATTTTTCAGTTGTTCCTTACATAGAGATGTACTATAATAATAAGTAAATAATGGGAGTAATAATTTCGTTCTTATGGAGCTTTTTGGGGGAGATATTAAAATGTCAAAATTGAAACTTTCCTTATCGTTTATATCGTTAATTATTTTATTGTACATGTCGGTTATACCTTGTAATGCTGCCATATATGTGATGGGCAGCGGAAATTATACCGATGTTTTATCTGCTGGTTCTAAAGGTCCACAGTCCACCATTTACAAAACAGACAACCTCAAAGGTGCAATTCCCACCAGCAGTTGGGAAAGCTCTATACTTTGGTATCCGTACTCACTTAATTTATTTGCCCATCCCTTTTCTTTCAGATTTAAAGCTGAGGGACTTGAAATTGGCAAACCCAATCTCGGAGGTAATAATATAGCCTTTTGGGCCGGACATAGTTGTGATATTACCTTGGGTCACTCTAGCACAGAGACTTTCCCCGATGCAAGAGGAGACAAGATATCCGACTTTGCTGTTGATGTGGTAATGTCTACCGGAACAAACGGTTTTAAATCAACTTTGGTTAAAGGAAGTCCTTACGCCTATTTTAGCTATACAGGAGGTAATCCTAAAGTTACTCTGTCGTCAAACGCTGATGTGTTTTACGGTGATGCTTATACCTCCTTCCTCGGCCTGACCTTAAATGGAACAAACTACGGCTTATTTGGCCCTACAGGTTCAACCTGGAGCGGTCTTGGAACTAATACTCTCACCTGCAACCTGCCTTCCGGTAAAAGTTACTTTGTTGTAGCTGTTTTACCTGATAATTCCGAGTCCACTTTTAAATACTATCAAGCCCGGGCGTTTGCCTTTGTAACAGACACTAAAGTCAGTTGGAATTACAATGAAAATGACAGCACCTTAACTACTGACTACATAATTACCACTGAAACAAAGGAAGGTTCAAACAAAGACACAATACTTGCTCTTTATCCTCACCAATGGAAGAACAACTCCTCAATATCACCGCTTCCCTATAGTTATTCTACTGTAAGAGGATTAATGAAGACTATATCAGGCACATCCTTCAAAACAGCTTACAAGTATCAGGGCATTCTCCCCTCATTGCCGGATAAGGGTTCCTACGATAAAGCAACTTTAAACAGCTATATAAATGAACTAGCAGCTAACCCGGTGAGTGATGCAAACGATACATATTGGACAGGTAAATTCCTTGGCAAATTGGCAAATTCACTTCCAATTGCTGAGCAGGTACAGAACTCTTCCGCAGCTTCCAAGTTCACCGATATAATGAAAACAACTCTTGAAGATTGGTTTGTAGCAGATTCTGGTGAAACCTCCAAGTTGTTCTATTACGATAAAAACTGGGGAACTCTGATAGGGTATCCCGCTAGTTATGGTAGCGATGAAACACTAAACGACCACCATTTTCATTATGGATATTTTATTCATGCCGCTGCACAAATTGCCTTGAGAGATCCCGCTTGGGCATCTTCCGACCATTGGGGTGCAATGGTGGAAACTGTTATTAAGGATATTGCAAACTGGGATAGGACAGATACAAGATTTCCATTCTTGAGAAACTTTGACCCGTATGAAGGTCACTCCTGGGCATCAGGTAATGCAGGCTTTGATGATGGCAACAACCATGAGTCCTCTTCCGAAGCTATTAATGCCTGGCAGGCAATAATACTATGGGGAGAAGCGACAGGCAATAAAACACTTAGAGACTTGGGTATTTATCTTTATACAACAGAAATTGAAGCCATCAATAACTACTGGTTTGATATAGATAATGATATATTTCCTTCGACATATCCCCTCAACTATGCTTCTATGGTATGGGGTGCAAAACACAGCCACGAAATATGGTGGTCGGGCACAAACTCAGAAGTGCACGGGATTAATTTTCTTCCGATAAATGCAGCCTCCCTCTACCTTGGCAAAAATCCTTCCTATGTAAAGCAAAACTATGAAGAAATGCTAAAAGAGTGTGGGACAAACGAACCTCCAAATTGGAAGGATATTCAATACATGTACTATGCCCTGTATGACCCTGCCGCTACAAAGGCTAAGTGGAACGACAGCATAATACCCGAATCGGGCGAAAGTAAAGCCCATACCTATCACTGGATACATAATCTTAACAATATGGGCTTGCCTGATTTTAACGTTACCGCCAATACACCTTTGTACTCGGTATTTACAAAGAACTCAAATAAAACTTATGTGGTATATAACGCGACCAATGCCTATAAGTTAGTCACTTTCTCTGACGGTAAACTCGTGTCTGCCTCTCCGAATTCGTTTACAATACACTCAGAAACAGATTCAAATTCCACTCCTCCTCCAAAACCACCCTATATTATAGGAGATGTAGACGGAAATGGTGCTATAAATGCCCTTGACTTTGCATATATGAGACAGAGTTTACTCGCAATTCATACATATTTTCCCTATGAGTACGGAGAACAGGCGGCAGATGTTGACAGGAATGGCTTATTCA
>CAYXPB010000234.1:0-8167 GCA_964466645.1 uncultured Acetivibrio sp.
CAACATCAATTGTAATAAATGTAGAGCTACCTTTCAATGGTAATCCGAATAATTTATATGAAGAGCTCATGGAACAATGGCAGGTCTTCCTGCGGTAAAACACATAGAAGATAAACTATGGGAACCTAGACCAACCGATGACAGGATATTCTTCTTCTATTGGAAAGATAACACCTTTGTTTTGCTTCAACCACTTTAAAAAGCAAACACAAAAAACACCGCCACGAGAGATAGAACAAGCAAATAAAAATATGAAGGATTTTATTGAAAGGAGCATAAACAATGAGTAAATTAATAAATGGTATCCAGTATAATGATTTTAACGACCTTGTAAAAGCAAGTGGTTTAACCAAATAAGAATTACATGAAATTAAATTAAAAAATCAGGTTATAGGGGAATTAATTAAAGCTCGCCAAGGAAAAGGGATAACTCAAAAAGAACTTGAAACAATAAGCGGAGTTAAACAACCTCTTATTTCACGTATAGAAAAAGGTAATGTAGACCCTCAGATTACAACCCTCCTGAGAATATTATTACCTTTAGGATTAACATTGGCAGTAGTACCAGAATCAACTCAAGAAATTTAAAAGTATATATATTCTATTTAGAAGAGTATTGAAAGGAAGATTGTTTTGGATAACTTATTGTGCGAATATGATTTTGATTGCAATAATTGTGTTTGGCATGATGATATACTCATAAAAACATATTATTTATATGACAATAAAACCGAAATTGACCAAGTTCAAGATTATTGTATTGAATTAGCTGTAGATTTTTTTAGAGACAATTATACTGGAAACTATACAATTATTTGTGATGATAAAAAACGGAAAGTATTATTATAGAGAGGTGTATTTATGCGTGATGTATTTCCAATAAAATATTATAGTAAAGAAGGCTTTATTGAACGAAAAATTGAGATTAACGAGGAAGACCTTAAGGAGATAATTGACGACTATCTTACAAGAAATGCCGATTTTGATTATGATGAAATAGAAATAATAAATAACCGCCCTATAAATATTTGGCTACATGCTAAGTGCAGGAAATATCTTGACCCTGATAATCTGGAAGAAGAACTAGCAGAGAGTGAAGCAGAAGTAGAAATAATAGGAGAGTATGATGGAAACCCTATAGCTGGTTCTTGATTTAAAAACCATTGTTCAAGCAAACGGACAGTGGTTTAATTATTATCATATGTAATTTATTTACAAATCAAAAATTTCGGGGGTTTAGGCTTACAACCCCATTATTCTAAAAAATACTGCCAACAAAGACATTATATGTTTACATTAACAAAAAAATGTTGTACATGTGTGGTGCATCCCTTGCGCAAGGTTTTAACCATTACTCTATATTGCAAGAATGGAGATATTTTTATCATGAAA
Organism: uncultured Acetivibrio sp.; assembly: GCA_964466645.1. Classification (GTDB taxonomy): domain Bacteria; phylum Bacillota; class Clostridia; order Acetivibrionales; family Acetivibrionaceae; genus Acetivibrio. Next base: position 1,393 of record CAYXPB010000234.1, read on the forward strand.
AGATTAAACAACAAAACCTGGCTAGCACCAAACAAGAACTATGTTGCTTTTGCATATGCAAAAGATTACGATAAATTCAATATGTTAAAAGTAGGAATTCTAAACTTAAAAACAAATGAGATCAAAGATATTATTATAGACAATACGTTTACAAATCAGATCATGGATATACAATGGGTAGGTAATGACTCAATAGGAGTTGAGGGACATATAAGTCCTCATATATCAGAATATTTTACTTATAAAGTAGACAATGGAAGCCTGATAAAATGATATTACTAATAATGATGAAATCAATGATATATCAGAAGCTTGGAGAGCTGCCGCTGATTATATCCAAGAATAAGTTTATTTCATAGTGTACTGCAACAATAGTAATTTTATTGTTTAGATTATGTTAATTCGGTTGCCCGGAGCTTATTTGTTTCAACTAATCGGCACATAAATTTTATTCTTCAACTCCTCGTATTCCGACTCAGCATTACTATAAACAGTTATTCCACCGCCGGTTTTATAATAATACTCTCCATTGATATTTTCAATAAATCGAATCATAACACCGCTGTCAAGGTTGTGTCCATCATAATGTCCGCATATGCCGCAATAATATCCCCTGTCATATTTCTCTGCCTGTTTAATTATTTCAACTGTTTTTTTCTTAGGTGCTCCTGTTATTGAGCCGGCAGGAAGCAGCGTTGCAATGATTTCTCCAATTCTGTCCTTGTAATTGGTATCTAATTTACCAATAATTTTAGAGCTGACTTGCAACAGATTCCTTTGTTTAGATATGATTTTGTCAATATATCGATATCTTTCAACCGATACATTATTAGATACCATACTTAAATCATTTCTTATTAAATCAACTATTGTTGCATGCTCAGCAGCTTCTTTTTCATTTGTCATTATCAATTCTCTAGCATTTTCAATGGAGGCATCTATAGTTCCCTTCATTGGATAAGAAGATATAATACCATCTTCGATTTTAACAAATATTTCAGGTGAAAAACAAACAAACTTGTCTTGGTACCATATTTTATATTTTGCAAAACTCCTGTAAAAAATCTCTTTTAGTGATGCATTCAGTGCTACCTTAAAGGGAAAAGTTAGATTTGTAAGATAGGAGTTCCCTAAATATTCATTATACTGTACATAATTATATGCAGCTTCATATTTACTAAATTCCATTGGATAAGCTTTAATTTCAATACTATCCTTAAAATCCTTGTTTGTATAGATACAGTTTGTAAAGCCGTTAAAATTATAAAGCATTTCTGATGGTTCAATTTCATTTACCTTTTTTATGTAAAGCTTTTTTAAAATCAAAATCTATCATAAAAACAAAGGGAATACTGTCTCTCCCATAATTATTTGCTGTTTTAATCCAATTAACAAACTCTTCACCTTTAAAGTGTTGTTGCATACTGCTATCCTTTCTACATATATCCGGTTAAAAAAATAATAATTAATTTCATAATGCTAAATAACAGCAAAGATAATACTGCTGTTGCATATAATAATTTATTGGCCATCAAAATATTGTGCGGTGTAATTCCTTCTAAAGCATCACCTATATATTCCTTTTTGTGCTTTACCCCAAAATAGAAAGCATCCCCTGCTAACTGAATTCTTAAGGCTCCAGCACATACTGCTTCTGTATGCGCAGAATTAGGGCTTGCATGTTTAAATCTATCTCTTAGGTATATTCTTCTGGCATTTTTGCCATCGAAATTTCTTAATATGTAAGAAGCAAATACCATTACATTTGCTGCAATTCTTGCCGGAATAAAGTTTAGGATGTCGTCCAATTTTGCAGCGCATCTTCCCAAAAACAAATACTTTTCATTTTTATATCCTACCATAGAATCCATTGTATTGACAGCTTTATAAAAATAAGCGAGAGGTGCACCGCCTATTATCATAAAAAACAGCGGAGCAATAACACCATCGGTTGTGTTTTCTGCAACCGTCTCAACAGCACCCTTGACTATGCCCTCTTCGGTTAAATTCTCTGTATCTCTTCCTACAATCATAGACAGTGCTCTCTTACTTTTTTCAACTTCGCCTAAAGATAACAATTTAAAAATTTTCATTGTTTCTACTTTAAGGCATTTTGTAGATAATGCAAAAAAACACAATATACTCTCTACAATGAATGCAGCTAATGGATGCATTATATTTGCAAACTTTAATAATAACAGTGGGACTACAAGTGCCACTGTTCCAACAACGATGGTCAAACATAAACCAGCATACATTTCGCCTTTATTTGTTTTGGGAAAAACTTTTCTCAATATTTTCTCTGTAATAGCTATTAAGTTTCCAATTAATCTTATGGGGTGAAATCTCCAATGCGGATCTCCGAAAATCAAATCTAAAGTAAACCCCAATAAGCATGCATATAATGCAGTTAACATATCATCACCCGTACCCTTTAGCAATATTGAACTTCTTATAACATATCCCTAGGGTACGCCATATATAGAAGCGCATTTACAATTGATGCTGCAACATTACTTCCGCCTTTTCTCCCTCTTGCGACAATATGAGGTACGCCTGAATTCATGATTATTTCTTTAGCTTCTATAACATTTACAAAACCCACAGGTACTCCAATCACCAGTACCGGGTTGATTTTTTTTGCTTTTATTAATTCATTTAAGCTTAGGAGTGCTGTGGGAGCATTGCCTATTACAAATATAACCGGCTTTTTAATTGCAATAGCTTTTTCCATACAAACTGTTGCTCTTGTAACTCCTCTTGCAGTAGCTTCGTTTGCTACATCCTCGTCACTCATAAAACAGTGAACCTCTCCACCGCTTTTTTTTAGTGCTACTTTACTAATTCCGGCACTTGCCATCTGTGTATCGGTAACAAAATCCGCACCGTTTTTTATCGCTTCAAGAGCTACATCAACAGCGTTTTGAGAAAAGCATAGGGACTCTACATAATCAAAGTCTGCAGTAGTATGAATAACCCTTTTAATTATAGGTTCCTGTAACTTATCGAGCACTGTATTGCCTAATTCTTTTGATATTATCTCAAAGCTTTTCATTTCAATTTCATTTGGTTTATAATTTTCCATATAATTTATTAACTCCCCTTTATTAAAAGCTATATTCCTTCCTTTAATATTTTGTAAATCCAATCCATGTCAAGCGACTTTCTGATCTCCTCCGAGAGTTTGTCGTATTGCTGTTGTTTATATGTCTCCATATTAAAACTTTGTTTTTTCTCAAAATCCATACCTTTTTTCTTTAAAATGGCCTTTGCGATTTCATTTACAACTTCTTCATCATCAAAAATTCCATGTACATAGGTGCCATATACATTTTTATGACACAAACCATCGGGTTTTACTTGATTATCTATTGTTACAAGGGTAGCTAAATTTGACTGTCCGTTTTGACACTTTGTAGCTCCCATATGTATTTCATATCCCTCAAAACTTTTACCGGTGAGTCCGCTAAACATACCCTCTACTTCATTAAAGGTTCCCTTGACTCTGGTCCTAGTTTTATCTTTTTCGAATATCGTTTGAGCATCAATAAGTCCTAAACCTGCCATTTCTCCACCATCTTCCATACAATACGGGTCCTTTAGCCATTTGCAAAACATTTGATATCCCCCGCATATCCCAAAAATAGGATTCCCCTTACTTGTATATTTTAGAATTTCAGCTTCAAGTCCACTTTCCCTCAGCCATTTTAAGTCAGCTAATGTATTTTTTGTTCCCGGCAGTATTACTAAATCAGGACTTTTCAATTCCATCACACTTGTAACATACCTTACCTTGGCATCCAAAACAATCTCAAAGGCATTAAAATCTGTAAAGTTTGAAATCCTAGGCAGCCTTATTACAGCAATATCAATATTTTCATTTGCTGTCTTGTGGGCAAAAACCTCCGATAAGCTATCCTCATCATCTATATTAAGATGCATATACGGTATAACACCTATTGTGGGAATTTTCACAAGTTTTTCAAGCATCTCAAGCCCAGGTTTTAGTATATTTACATCTCCTCTGAATTTATTAATGATATTTCCCTTAATATACTTTTTTTCTTCCTCACTTTGAAGCATATATGTTCCATAAAGAGCAGCAAAAACACCACCCCTATCTATGTCTCCAACAACTAAAACAGGAGCTTTTGCCATTTTTGCCATCCCCATATTTACTATATCATTTTCCTTTAGATTAATTTCTGCAGGACTTCCGGCACCTTCTATTACAATAATATCATTCTCTTTAGCCAGACTGTTGAAGGCATTTAATACGTGTGGAATTAAATTTATCTTATTTTTATAATAGTCTACCGCCGACATATTACCTATAACTTCACCGTTGATAATAACTTGAGAACCTTGGTCACTGGTTGGCTTTAAAAGAATGGGATTCATTCTTATATCTGGTTTTTTATATGCCGCCTCAGACTGAACGACTTGGGCTCTCCCCATTTCATAACCGTCTTCTGTAATAAAGGAGTTTAGTGCCATATTTTGTGATTTAAAAGGTGCAACCTTATGCCCATCCTGTGCAAATATACGACAAAGTCCGGCCGTTATAAGGCTCTTGCCTGCATTTGATGTAGTTCCTTGTATCATAATAGCCTTAGCCATTTTTATCCCCCCCTCAAGTACTCCTTAGCCTGTTTTTAAAATCACAACACTTACTTATAAAACTCTTTGCAAAATCTATATTGCCCCATAGGTGCAAGTGTGGGTATCCTGCATAAACTGAACTTGTACCAAAAACTCCCTCCCAACTTTTACCCGAACTTTTTATAGCCTTAAAGGTTTTACCACTATTATCACTTATGGAATAATGGAATTCATGGGCATTGATGCCCTGACCTTTATTACAAAACAAATTGTCTTCATTGGCCTTTAAAAAAACATACCCAAAGTTTTGCAGCTTTTTAGTCAGTATTGACTTTGTATCTATTGCACCAACCATTTTATATTTCCCTTTGTCTGCTGCTATTGTTTTGCCCAAATACATAAAGCCACCACATTCTGCATAGGTGGGCAATCCATTTACTAATGAAGCTTTTATATTATTTAACATCGAAGTGTTCTTTGATAGCTTTTCCAAATATAATTCAGGATAACCTCCACCTAATATAAGACCATCTATATCTTCCGGCAAAGCAACATCCTCAAGTGGCGAAAAGGGAATCAACATAGCACCCATTTGCCTCAAAAGCTCTAAATTATCCTCATAGTAAAAACAAAAAGCTTTGTCCCGTGCAACTGCTATTTTCACTGGATTTTGTTTTTCTATAACTACTTCTTCACAGACTAAAGGAGGTGCTGATTTTGCCAATGAAATAATAGCCTCCAAATCAATATATTCCTGTGCCATTTTAGCCAATATGCCTACTTTTTCATCGAGCAACGTAACTTCTTCTGCCGTAACCAAACCTAAGTGTCTGCTTTCAAATATTGCTATCTTTTGCCTTGGCATAAAACCTAAAACCTTAAGATTAAGATGTTTTTCAATACTAGCTTTATAACTTAGATACATTCCTTCTGAAATGTTGTTTAATATAACACCAACTATATGGTTTTGATAAAAATCCAGATATCCCTTTATCAATGCCACAACAGAATAAGACATTCCGTCACAGTTAACAACTAAAATAACAGGTGTACCGGTTTTATTTGAAAGATCACAAGAAGAATATAAAACATTATCTAAACCTAAACCGTCATAATAACCCATTACCCCTTCAATAACTGAAATATCTGAATTCTCGCTGTTCTTTTTTAAGAGATACTTTGTCACTTGTTCTCCACATAAAAACAAATCAAGGTTACGCGATTTTGCCCCAATTATCTCGGTATGAAACATAGGATCTATATAATCCGGTCCACACTTGAAGGCTGCTGTTTTTAAGCCTCTATTAATTAAGGCTCTTAACACGGCACATGTAATTGTTGTTTTTCCGCACCCGCTATTGGTGCCAGCAATCATAATTCTACTGCAATTATTGTTCATGTTTTTCACCAGTTATTATATAAACAGGATTGTAGGCAATCATCATATTATAATTGCCTACAGGTCTATTCTTAGCACAATTAATACATACAGTTTTAGTTTTTAAACTCAGCTCCTTAAACACCTCAGTTGCAGTAGTCAGAGTTTCTAATGTTATTGCATTGACAACCATTCTTATCTTTGGATTTATACTGTAAAGGTATTTAATAATTTCCTTTAAATTTCCTCCGCTACCGCCAATAAAAGCTTTATCCGGAGTTGGCAGTTTCTTTATTTCCTCTAATGCTTCACCATATATAGGGATTGCATTGAAGGCTCTAAGTTTTACGATATTTTCATATAGAAGTTCAAAGGCAGCTTTATTTTTTTCTATGGCATAAACAACACCTTCATAGGCCTTCCTTGCCATCTCGATGGCAACCGAGCCTGTCCCTGCCCCAATATCAAAAACTATGTCCTCTCCCTTAATATTGAGGTTGTTAACAGAACACCATCTAACTTCTTCCTTTGTCATTGGTGCCTTATCCCTTAAAAAATCCTCATCAAACAAGGGCAGATTTTTATCTGTAAAGCATTGGTTTTCTATAAGCAATACAGATAAATCACAAAAGTTCAGCTTGGCTACTTCGTTTGCAGTTCCTACAAAAATCTTCTCATTATCCATCGAAAGATTTTCACCAACATAGACCTTAATATCCGAAAGCATATTTTTACAAAGCTCCATACAGATTTTATCTGCTGTGTTTACTCCATCGGTAAGAACAAAAACATATT
>CAYXPB010000234.1:8177-8428 GCA_964466645.1 uncultured Acetivibrio sp.
GGAAACATTTCCTAAAATGCTTTTGCTTCTACCGTGTAGACTTACTACATTAATATTTTCGTAGTTAACCCCTATTTTTGAACAGAAGTATTGCATACTGCTAACTCCACAAACCATTTTAATAGAGCAATTTTCATTAAGCTTTGGTAGTAACGTCTTTGAAATAGAGAAAAAGCCAACGTCACCGGAAACCAACAGTGCAATACTTTGAGCAGTTGATTCATTAACCCGGTCAATAATTTCGCCATATG
>CAYXPB010000235.1:0-8394 GCA_964466645.1 uncultured Acetivibrio sp.
AATCCAAAGCCTATACCTGTTTTTACATACAAAGAGATGAGAGAACTGTCATATTCAGGTTTTTCAGTGCTGCATGCGGAGACTTTAGAGCCTGTATATAGAAGGGGTATTCCTGTTTGTATAAAAAACACAAACAACCCTAAAGCACCTGGAACACTAATTGCTCCGAGTCGTGAGATAAAGGATAATCTTGTTGTTGGAATAGCAAGTGGTACAGGCTTTTGTACAATCTATGTCAGCAATTATATGATGAACAGGCAAGTAGGTTTCGGAAGGAAATTGTTAGAGATTTTAGAGAGTGAAGGTTTATCCTATGAACATACACCTTCAGGAATTGATAATATATCAATTATTGTAGATGAAAAGCAATTGAATAAAGTGAATGAAGAACATTTAATCAACCGTATTAAAGATGAGTTAAATGTTGACCATATAACTATTGAAAGAGGTTCATCGTTAGTTATGATTGTTGGTGAGGGAATGCTGAGAACTGTTGGCATTTCTTGTAGAGCTACAAGTGCACTTGCAAAAGCAGGAGTAAATATAGAGATGATTAATCAGGGCTCTTCCGAGGTTAGTTTGATGTTTGGTATAAAAGCAGTTGACAATATAAAAGCTGTTAAGGCATTATATAATGAATTTTTTAATTAGGCTATTTCAAAAACCTTAATCATTAGTAATTAGAAATGCCATGTGTTAAAAAGTAGTGTTTCTGAACTGTAAAGTAAAGAAGTACTACTTTTTGTAATGTTCTTTGACCCTAAAAAATCAAAAACCTTAACTTGCAGAAACGGTTAAAAATATATATAATGAGCTTATAGGGAAAGTGATATAATTAATAGCATTAGCGTATAAATAAATAAGCTTGCTAACTTTTTTAATGAAAAGCTCTAGAACGTGTTTTTTCTTGAACTTATGGCAAATAAGCATAAATAAATGTACTGATACTTTTGACATCCTCTGCGTATTTAACTTCATCGAAATTCAAAGGATACACTTTTAACAATTAATTTGAAATAAATGTATAAGTATAGAAGGGGGACATTTAAATGAGCCTATACCCGCTGATGGATGTTTTTATTGCCTTTGTTCTTGAGGTGATTGTAGGATATCCGAAATGGATACCACACCCGGTAAAGTTTATTAATTGGTTAACAAAAGTAGTTGAAGTTGGTTATAGGAAATTTGCGGACTTGCTATATAACAAAAAGGTTAAAGCTTTAGGTGAGGATTATGTTCATAGCGGTTTAAAGAGTAATAGAAACGAAAAGGTTTCAGGTACATACTTTACAATTATAATGATTACATTGATTACATTAATTGTGTTTGTTATAGTTGGAGCGGCTTTATTGATAAACCCTATCGCATACCATGTTGTCAGCATATATTTAATTTACTCGGCTTTTTCAATAAAGTCTGTTGCAATTGAAGGCATTGAAGTGTTTGATGCTCTAAAGGATAGGGATGTTTTTAAGGCGGGAAATATTCTTGCTACCATTGTAGGAAGAAAAGTAGAGCATTTAGATGAGCAGGATATAATAAAAGGCATGGTTGAGGCCACAGCAGAAAAAACTTCGGAAAATGTTGTTGCACCTATTTTATATGCGTTTTTTGGGTCTTTATTCGGAGTGGGAGCACCTCTGGTTTACCTGTATAAAACAATCAATACACTTAAGTCGGTTAAAGGTAATAAGGTTAAAAAGTATAAAGGCTTTGGATCTGCCGCTGTTAAAATGAATGACTTGGCAAATTATATTCCTGCAAGGATTACCGGGCTATTATTTGTAATAGCTTCTATGTTTTTACGTAAAGATGTCAAGTCGAGTTTTGCCATAATGAAAAGAGATAAGAGAAAGCACCATAGTCCTAATTCGGGCTATCCCGAAGCAGCTATCGCCGGTGCACTTGGTATAAAACTAGGAGGCTCGGGGTTATATTTTGGAGATATTGTAGATAAGCCTGTTATTGGTGATAATAAGAGAAGTGCAGAGATAAGAGATATTTCCGATACAATAAACTTTATGTATGCGGCAGGAGTCTTGGGATTGATTTTATTTGGTGTGGTATATTCGCTGATTTTTATTGTTTGGTACTTTATTTAGGACTTACAAAGGATCTTTTAAAGTTAGAGAGGTTTATTTGTTAATGGGACGTTTGGTTGTTGTGACTGGAGGTGCGCGAAGTGGCAAAAGTACTTTTGCTGAGAAACTGGCAAAAGACTGCAATTGTAATGTGGTATATATAGCTACTTCAATACCTTTTGACGATGAAATGAGAGCACGGATAAGAAAGCATGTCGAGCAAAGGCCGAGCAATTGGAAAACCATTGAGGTCTATAAGGATATGGATAGACATTTGGCAAATGAAAAGAGTGAACATGTTGCCTTTTTGCTCGATTGTATTACAATAATGATAACGAATTTAATGTTTGATACTTCCCTCGATTGGGATAAAGCTACAAATGAGGAAATTGACACTATTGAAGCCGGAATAAAGATGGAGATGGAAAAACTTTTAAAGGTTATAAATGAAAAAGCTACAACCTTTATTTTGGTTACAAATGAAATAGGAATGGGTATTGTACCTGAGAATAGACTCTCTAGAATATTTAGGGATATTGCAGGAAGGGTTAATCAAATGCTTGCTAAAGCTGCAGACGAGGTATACTTATGCGTATCGGGAATACCTGTAAAAATCAAATAGTTTAAATATGACGCAAGGAATTGTAAGTTTTTTTTGAAATTGCGTAATGTAAAAAATGCGGGAGATAAAAAGTGGTTATAATTAAAAGGTTTGTTATTATGCTTCAATTCTTTACTTCGATACCTATTCCAATAAATATGAATTGTGATGAAGAAGACTATGGAAAAGGTTTGATATTTGCACCCGTTGTCGGTTTGATACTCGGGTTTTTGTTGTTTGTTTTTTATAGTCTATTAGGTATGTTTTTTTCTAGAAATATAGTTGCGGCATTACTGATTATCGGGTACATAGTTTTAACCGGAGGCCTTCATCTTGATGGATTGGGTGATACTTTTGATGGTTTGTTTTCTAACAGACCTAAGGAGAGAATTCTCGAAATAATGAGGGACAGCAGAGTTGGAACTAATGCTGTTTTAGCTCTTATATGTATTGTTTTGCTTAATTTTGCAATGTTAACGGAGATAAACATAATGACAGAGGCTCTCTTGCTTTTCCCTGTTGCAGGCAGAATTGGCTCGTTGATGGGTGCGGGTATATCGGTTTATGCTAGAAGGAATGAGGGACTTGGTAAAAGTTTTATTGATCACTGTGGAATGAAAGAAATGCTTTTTGGAGCAATTATCTCTTTTGCAATTTTTGGAGTGGTGATGGGGTTAAAAGGTGTAGTAATGGCTTTTGTTTTGATGATAACCGCTTGTCTCATTACGAAAATTTTTACTCTAAAGATAGGCGGTGCGACGGGAGATATTCTTGGGGCAGTATGTGAGCTAAATCAGACTGTTTTTTTGATGTTGTTGTATATATTGAGAATTTTCGAACAGTGAAATACCTATTTCACTGTTCGAAAATATAGTCGCAGTTATATTTTCTGTATTCCTAAGTTTATAAATAGGACGAATGGGAGAGTCGGAATGTTAGAATTAATTCTTATAAGGCATGGAGAGACAGATAGTAACATAAGAGGATCATATTTAGGTTGGACAGATATGGAACTCAATGAAACTGGGTTAAGTCAGGTGCGAATTTTAAGAGACCAGTTAAAAAATACTAAGATAGATAAAATATTTTCAAGTCCCTTAAAGAGGGCTTTGCAAACTGCAGATATAATTAACGAAAATTATAGGCTGGATATTGTGTATACCGATGGACTAAAGGAAAGGAATTTTGGAATTTGGGACGATCTTACGCTAGAGGAAATGACACAAAGGTATCCATCGGAATACAATGTATGGGTCAGTGATTGGATTAAGTATCCTATCAAAGATGGTGAAAGTGCAATAGAAGCTTATGACAGGTCAGTAGAATTTGTAAGAGAATTAATAGAGAAAAATACTGAGGGTGTTTTTATGCTTGTAACACATCTTGGTACTATAAGGTTTTTATTGGCATATCTCTTAGATTTGGGTATTGAAAGTTCATGGCATTTTAGAGTTGATAATGCCAGTATTACAAAGGTCGAGATCAAGGATGGTTATAGTGTGCTGACAAGGCTTAACAACTGTTAGGTCACAAAGCCCATCATAAAAACTTTTAAGCATTCAAATGGAGGAACATTCGAAGGGAACCATAGGGTTCCCTAGCGAACAAGAAAAGTCATGAGCGAAGCGAATTTTCTTGATAATGGGAGGTTTTATTTTGGGAAGATTGAAGGAAAGAGAAGATAATGTAAAAAAGATAAAGAGAACTATATTAAATGGTTTAATGATAGCCGCAGTTTTATTAGTGACTATGTTTACAAAAATACCGGGTCCCTTGGGATATTTTAATATTGGTGATTCTTCAATAATTATTGCTGCTGTTATGCTTGGGAAAAAAAGCGGATTTATTGCCAGCGCTTTTGGTTCAGCTCTTGCAGATGTTCTTTTGGGTTACGCATATTTTGCGCCCGTTACATTTTTTGTTAAGGGTTTTGAAGGTTTTGTAATCGGGTATATAATATATAAAGCTAGTGGCAGCAAGGTAATAAACGATGAGGTTTTAAGGATATTGGCAATAATCGCAGGCAGCATTGTTATGGTAACAGGCTACTTTTTCGCAGAAATATATATATTAAGGCTTTTCAGTACCGAATACGGATATATAAAAGCTTTATCCGAGCTTCCTATTAATGCAGTTCAGGGAGGGGTTAGTGCTTTTGTAGGATACATAATAGCTACTTCCCTTTCAAGGATAAATGGTCTAAAGCAAATGATAAATGGGACTTGATTAACTAAAACGGGGTGAACATACATATGAAAGTAACGATACTTGGAAATAACGGACCTTTTCCATCAGCAGGAGGAGCTTGTTCAGGCTACCTTATAACAGATGGAGATAAAAATATTCTCATAGATTGTGGGAATGGAGTTTTGGCAAACCTACAGAAATTTATACGAATTGAGGAACTTGATGCAATTATTCTGACACATCTGCACAGTGATCACACGTCTGACATGATGGTACTGCGCTATGCAGTACAGATAAAAATGAATAGAGGTGCGGAGATAAGACCTATAGAAGTTTATGCACCAAACCAGCCTCAGGAGGAATACAATAGAATTGATATTAAAGGAGTATTTAACCTAAAGCCTATAAACCATGAATTGGTGTTATACTTCGGGGATATGAAGCTGGAATTTAAGGAAATGGTGCATCCTGTTACAAGTTATGCTGTATCAATTGTTTCTAATGGTAAGAAGTTTGTGTTTTCTGGAGATACCTCATGGAATGACAATATTATTAAGTTTTCAAAGGGTGCGGATATTGTAATGCTTGATGCAGGATTGCTTTCGAAAGATAAGAAAAGTGATAATGTTCCACATCTGACAGCAAGGGAATGTGGTATTGTTGCCAAAAAAGCCGATGCGAAAAGACTTTTGCTTACACATTTTTGGCCGGAGGATGATGTTGCAAACCACATAAAAGAAGCTAGAGAAAATTTTTCTATGGTAGAACTTGCGGAGCTTCTAAAATCATATAATGTTTGATTGGATTTTATACAAACACCCATTGACCAGTTGTTTTTTTTGGAATCACCTAAAATGACATTTAAAAAGTTCGTAGACTTAACGCCTACGAACTTTTAATAATCAATACAGTAAAGTAAAGGGCTTATCTGCTAATAGAATAACTGTTTAGTTTGTTGTCAAGCTGGTGTACCAATTCATCGAGTTTTTTGAGGGAATCTTGCATACTTGAAATTGCTGAAAGTTCGTGCTCTGTAGTAGCTGCTACTTCTTCGCTAGCAGCAGCAGTCTCTTCCGATACGGAAGAAATATTCTCTATTGCAGAAGTAACTTGAATCTTATCATTCTGCATTTTTGAAACAGATTGATTAACTTCGTTGATCTTTCCTACAATATTTGTTATGGCATTTGCAATATCGTTAAAGGCACTGTCTGTCTTGTTAACTGCAATATTTTGTTCCTGTGACATCTTTTTCATTAATTCCATTGATTGAATTGCCAATTGTGATTCTTCTTGGATGCTCTTCATTAGCACATTGATTTCTTCTGTTGATTTTCTACTTTGATCTGCAAGCTTTCTTACTTCCTCAGCAACTACAGCAAAACCTCTGCCTGCTTCACCAGCTCTTGCAGCTTCAATAGCAGCGTTCAGAGCTAGAAGATTTGTCTGTTCGGCTATACTTTCTATAGATTCAACAAATAGTCCTATGTCATTTGTTGTATTTGTCAATTTTTCTATTACTGTGAATATTTTTTCGGCTGTATCGTTGTTTTCTTTTGATTTGGTACGCAAAATGCTGACTGAATCAAGACCGACGTTGTTTAAGTCGTTTATTTTTTGGGTTTCATCGGTTATCCTAGTATAGCTTTCATATACAAAATCAATCTGTTCGCTTAAGTTATCCACCATTTCAACCCCATGCTGTGCCTGCTGTGCTTGATCAGAAGCACCTTTCGCTATCTCATCCATGGTTTTTGATATGTCTTGCATGGCACTTGAAGCCTGATCAGCTGTGGAACAAACTGTATTTGAGGAATCCAAAATGGAGCTTGAGAGATTGTGAAAACTTTGAAGTAGAACTTTAACGTCATTAAAAACATCATTAATACCTTTTGCAATATTCTCAAGTCCTGAGCACTTTGATGTGTCGACCAACTGAGAAAAATCACCTTGTTTTAACTGATTAATGTCACTTTCAAAATGCTTAAAGCGATTTTTTATCTGAAAACGATTAATGACATATAAAATAAAACTAGATAAAGCTGTTGATAATAATAAAAGTATAACTGCCATCCAGTTATCGGTTTGAACTTTAGTAATGATAGCAAAAATCAGTGTAACAAGAAGCGGAATAATAAGTAAAATGCTGGATGAAGAAATAATTTTTTTCATATTTAACCTCCAGATAAATATTGAGAATAGTTAAAAATTGTACAGGTTATTTTTTGAAATGGTATTATAAATTATATTCTACAAAACTATTTAAAATCCTCTTTATTAATCAACTAAATTTATAATTCTACCGAACTTTTTGTAGAACACCGACTTAATTATCTCCAAGATTTGCAGCGTAGTTTGGATATGTTATAATAACAGAAGTTATGAACGATGAGAATGGAGCTATAAATATGAAATTACCTGTTGAATTTTTAGATAAGATACAAAATCTTTTAGATAAAAAGGAATATGAGGAGTTTATAAAAGCCTATGAATTGCCAAGATACTATGGTCTAAGGGTCAATACGCTCAAGATAACTAGGGAAGAGTTTATAAAGATGGCACCTTTTGAACTCGAGCCGATTCCTTGGACTAAAGATGGATTTTATTACAAGGAAGGAGAGAATCCTGGTAAGCATCCACACTATTATGCAGGGCTGTACTATATACAGGAGCCTAGTGCGATGCTTCCCGGTGCGGTAATTGATGCAAGACCCGGTGAGAATATTTTGGATCTCTGTGCAGCCCCCGGTGGCAAAACTATTCAGATAGCTGCTGGGATGAAGGGTAAGGGCCTGATCGTAGCAAATGATATCAGTTCTGATAGAGTAAAAGCCCTTGTTAAGAATATTGAACTTTATGGGGTTACGAATGCGGTGGTTACAAACGATACTCCGCAAAATCTATCAGGCAAGTTTGCTAATTTTTTTGATAAGATTTTAGTTGATGCACCTTGTTCCGGTGAAGGAATGTTTCGAAAAGATGAGGATGCAGCAAAAAATTGGGGAAAATACAAATGTGATTTATGTTCCGGTATGCAAAGAGAAATTTTGGGTTATGTGGACAAAATGTTGAAACCGGGAGGTTATTTGGTGTATTCAACTTGTACTTTTTCACCGGAAGAAAATGAACAAATGATTGTCGAGTTTATGGAAAATCACCCTGATTATGAACTTTGCGAAGTTCCTAAGACAGATGGTATAGCCGATGGGCGGCCACAGTGGGCGGAAAACAATGTAGAGTTGAAAAAGACAGCAAGATTATGGCCACACAAGATTAAAGGTGAAGGACATTTTGTTGCGTTGCTCCACAAAAAGGAAGTTGATTTTGAGTTTTTTGAAAGCTTTGATAAAACCATGATATTGGGTAATAGTGATGTTCTTGATAGTTACAGGAATTTTGAAAAGGATAATTTGAATTTAATACTTGAGGCTAATTTTATGGTAAGGGGAAACAACCTATATTCATTGCCTGTTAAATTACCAGATCTTTCAGGAATAAAGGTTGCAAAGTTTGGAAGATATATAG
>CAYXPB010000236.1:0-6701 GCA_964466645.1 uncultured Acetivibrio sp.
TATGACATCATCTTCCAGCCCCGGAATAAGCTTAAAACAGGAAGGTATTTCCTATGCTGCAGGAGCTGAGCTTCCGGCTGTTATTGTTAACATAGTACGTTGTGGTCCTGGACTTGGAGGTATTTTACCAGCACAGTGTGATTATTTTCAAGCTGTAAAAGGTGGAGGGCATGGCGACTACAAACTGGTTGTTTTGGCACCTTCTAGTGTCCAAGAATTATATGAGCTAACTGTTGAGGCTTTTAATATTTCCGACAAATACAGACAACTTACCATGATTATGGGAGATGGCGTATTAGGACAGATGATGGAGGCCGTTGAGTTTAAAGATCAAGAGAATGTAGTAAAAATTGATAAGCCTTGGGCAACTACTGGTACAGGCATGAAAAGAGAACACAATACAATTCAGTCTATATATATTCAGCCTGAAGTGCTTGAACAGCACAATAGGAAGCTTCAAGACAAGTACAAGCTTATAGAAGAAAATGAAGTAAGAGTTGAATCTTATAACTGTGAGGGTGCAGACATAATTGTTACCGCTTTTGGTACTACTGCAAGAATAGTTAATAATGTTATAAAAATGGCTAAGAAGGAAGGAATAAAGGTAGGTTTGATTAGACCTATTACACTTTGGCCGTTCCCGGTAAAGGAATTTGAAAAATATGCAGATGTTCCTAAAGCATTTCTATCAGTAGAATTAAATGCAGGACAGATGGTTGAGGATGTAAGGCTTTCCGTCAATGGTAAGAGACCGGTTTATTTCTACGGTAGGATGGGTGGGATGATTCCAACCCAACAGGAAATCTTAGATCAGATAAAGCAAATATTAAATAAGTAAGAAGGGGAATTAAAATGGCTACTGTTTTTAAGAGACCACATGCTTTGATTGATAAGTCAATGCATTATTGCCCAGGATGTACCCATGGTATTATCCACAGGCTTATTGCAGAAGTTTTGGATGAATTGGATATAGAAGGTAAGACTGTAGGTGTGTCCCCAGTTGGATGTACCTATAACAATTATGAGTATTTCAATTGTGATATGGTTCAGGCAGCACATGGAAGAGCACCAGCAGTTGCTACAGGTATCAAAAGAACCAATCCGGACAATGTTGTTTTTGCATATCAGGGAGATGGTGACTTGGCGGCTATTGGTACTGCTGAAATAGTACATGCAGCTGCAAGGGGTGAAAAGATAACTACTATCTTTGTAAATAATGCTATTTATGGAATGACATCGGGACAGATGGCTCCTACAAGCCTTATAAATCAGGTAACCACAACTTCACCTTTCGGAAGAAAGCCTGAAATTCACGGTTTCCCGATAAAAGTTTGTGAGATGTTAGCTACTTTAGAAGGTGCGGTGTTTGTTGAAAGAGTTTCTACCCATGATGTTAAGAACATTATGAATGCAAAAAAGGCTATTAAAAAGGCAATACAAGTACAAAGGGCTAACTTGGGTTTTGGCATAGTTGAAATATTGTCCTCCTGTCCGACAAACTGGGGAATGAACCCGACAGACGCTTTAGGATGGATTAAGGATAAAATGGTACCTTTTTATCCTTTGGGTAATTTTAAAGGCAAGGATTTGGAGGTGTAATTTAATATGAAGCATCAAGACGTTATTATAGCAGGATTTGGTGGTCAGGGCATACTTTCAGCGGGAAAGATTCTTGCCTATGCAGGAATGTTAGAAAATAAAAATGTATCTTGGCTTCCGTCCTATGGACCTGAAATGAGAGGCGGTACAGCAAACTGTGGTGTAATTATATCTGATGAAAATGTAGGCTCTCCGATAATAAATAATGCTACATCACTTATTGTTATGAACGGCCCTTCTCTTGATAAATTCGAGGAAATGGTTACTAATGGGGGCGTAATTATCACAGATAGTTCACTAGTTGAAAAGGCTCCTAAAAGAAAAGATGTAAATATATACAGAATACCCGCAACAAAGACTGCTCTAGATATGGGCAATGGTACTTTTGCAACAATAATTTTGTTAGGAAAGTTGATTGCAGCAACAAATATTATTTCTAAGGATTCCTTCGCAGAAGCTTTGAAAAAGACTCTTCCGGCGAAAAAGCATCATTTGATTCCCGATGAAATAAAAGCCTTGGAATATGGAATTGACTTTTAGAATTATTAAAGAATATTAAAGAATATTAAAGGAGCTGCGTACTAAATTGATAGTGCGCAGCTCTTTTTCTGCAATAAAAAAGTATAAAACTCCGTTCAAACCCATATAGTATAGGAGTTTAGTTACAAAGTAAACCCAAAAAACCTTCAAATAAAAGCACAACTTACAATAGTGCAAATGCATATTATGGAAAGAACATTGCGAAGAGCCTTAGAGAATGTAGACGAAGCGGAGGCCGATTTTTGCAAAGCAAGATAAGTCGAATCACTGTTTGAGCGAAGCGAGTTTGATTCGACCCGTAGCAAGTCGTACATTCTCTTAGGCTTGTAGCTTAGTTTTTGGAATAATATGCATTTGCACGGCGGCGAGTACCTATTAACATCTCACAAAGCCCTTCTAAAACTCCCCAAAAACCATGCAAACCCTACATGGCTTTAAACAACTCTTAGCTCCATTTGTTCATATACAATGAGAAATATCCACACTTCATATCACACATTATACAATAACTCACTGTAAGTAGGGAATGGCCACATTTCTTCATCCACTATTGTTTCGAGTTTATCAGCCACCAACCTCAATTCGTTCATTTTTGTAATGACAATATCTCTATACATTACAGCATGATCATAAGAACTACCGGAAAAATTGGTAGCATCTGAAGCTGCATTTTCAAGGGCTACAATATCCTTTTTAAATTGTGCTAATAGTGTTGAAACTTCTTGTAGAAGTTCAGATTGTGCACTAATATCTACACTCAAACCTGTAGCCTGTATAGATGTTATTGAAGAGGCAATGCTTCCAGTGAAATTAATGACAGCAGGAAGTATCTGGCGTTTAGCCATTTCTAGCATTGTATGAGCTTCAATGTTTATTGTTTTTATATATGTTTCGAGCAGGATTTCAGACCTGGAGTGTAGTTCTGTTTTATTTAGAACGCCATGTTTTTCAAATAGTATAATATTCTTTTCTTTATCCATTGCTTGTGTTGCATCAACTGTGTTTTTTATATTTGGAAGGCCTCTTTTTTCGGCTTCTTTTACCCACTCTTCACAGTAACTGTTGCCATTGAAAATAATCTTCTTGTGGTTTGATACAATATCTTTTAGCAAGGCTTGTAACTCCATATTAAAGTCTGTAGCTTTTTCAAGTCGGTCAGCTATGTTACATAAGGCTTCGGCAACTATTGTATTTATAATATAGTTTGGACACGCAACTGAGTCAGAGGACGGGACCATCCTGAATTCAAATTTATTTCCAGTAAAAGCAAAGGGGGAAGTCCTGTTTCTGTCAGTTGCATCCTTTGGCAAGGTAGGTAATGTGTTAACTCCTATTTTAATTTCTCCATTTTGTATTGATGATTTTGCACCGCCTTGTTCTATTTGTTCGAGTATATCTGTAAGTTGATCACCTAAGAAGATGGAAATGATAGCAGGAGGTGCTTCATTTGCTCCGAGACGATGGTCATTGCCGGGATTTGCAGCAGAAACTCTTAACATGTCAGCGTATTCATCCACAGCCTTTATAACAGCACACAGGAAAACTAGAAACTGTGCATTATCATGAGGAGTATTTCCTGGATCAAGAAGAATTTGACCGTCATTTGTTCCCATTGACCAGTTATTGTGTTTACCGGAGCCGTTGACTCCGGCAAAGGGTTTTTCGTGCAGTAGACATACGAGTCCATGCCTTAATGCGACTTTCTTAAGTGTATCCATAATTAACTGATTATGGTCGGTTGCGACATTTGTTGTTCCGAAGATTGGTGCTAACTCATGTTGGGCAGGTGCAACTTCATTGTGTTTTGTTTTTGCAGATACACCTAATTTCCATAGTTCCTGATCTATTTCTTTCATGAATTCTGAGATTCTCTCTTTAAGTGTTCCATAGTAATGATCTTCCTTTTCTTGACCTTTAGGTGGTTTGGCGCCAAATAAGGTTCTTCCGGTAAAGATTAGATCCTTACGTTTATCGAAAAGCTTTTTGTCAACAATAAAATATTCCTGTTCAGGTCCAACAGTTGTAATAACTTTTGTTGTTGTAGTATTTCCAAACAGTCTTAAAATACGAAGCGCCTGATTAGAAAGTACTTCCATGGATCTTAAGAGGGGTGTTTTTTTGTCTAATATTTCTCCTGTGTATGAACAGAAAGCCGTTGGGATATACAAAGTATTGTCTTTGACAAAGGCAGGTGAAGTACAATCCCAAGCAGTATAACCTCTTGCTTCAAAGGTTGCTCTAAGGCCTCCCGATGGAAAGGAGGAAGCATCAGGTTCGCCCTTAATAAGTTCTTTACCTGAGAATTCCATTACGACTTTTCCATCTGCTGTAGGTGAGATGAAGGAGTCGTGTTTTTCGGCAGTAATTCCTGTCATTGGTTGAAACCAATGACAATAGTGTGTTGCACCCTTCTCTATTGCCCAATCTTTCATAGCATTTGCCACAACGTCTGCTACCTGTGGGAGAAGAGGTGTGCCCTCATCTATTGTTTTCACTAAAGCTTTATATGTTGGTTTAGGTAGGCGTTCCTTCATAGTTGCATGATTAAAAACGCTAGAACCAAATAATTCTGTAAGAGAATACGTTTGTGATTCTACCTTTGACATTTTAAAAAGTCCCCTTTCAATAAATATAAATTTAAATGACTCTAACTAAAAAATAACAAGATATACATAGTACTAGTGTTCCTGTACTTTGCTTATAGTTAAGTAAAAATAAATAGCTATAACACGTAATCTGTAAACTTTTGTATATTGCATTTCCTTCAAAAAGACGAAATAAAAGAGCGTGTCAAAAAAGTCTGAAACGCCCTTGTTCATCAAATAATATCTATAAACTTTATAAAACATCATTGTTTATAACTTATAAAGTATTAATGTACTATCTTATATAATAATAATGGGTTTAAAGAGAAAATGCAAGATTTAATTTTAAAAACATTTAAAATTATTCAATAAAGGATTTTTTGAATAAGGTGTTTCAAAAAAATTCATTAGTCAATGTATATAGTCCATTGACCAGTTATTTTTTAGGAATCACTTAACAATTTACACATTCGAATAATAGAGGTTATTAGTACCTATATATTGGATTTCTTCATCAGTACAATTTTTGAATATATGGGAATGTTCTGAATTAATATCAAGTTCTCCTTCAATTTTATGAATGTGACCGTTTTCCGTTTTTATAGGTAATCCAGTATAGCCTGTATAGTAATGTGAATGACCGTTATAAGAAGATATGCCAAAAAATGTATGAATATGAAACATCTCAATGCCTATCATTGTATCTGAAATTCCAGATATTCTATGAATATGACCGTTGAAAGCCTTAGATTCAAATTTATACTTATGGATATGTGAATACATAAAAAACCTCCTATTTAAGAATAAAATAATGCAAGATATTAATTAATCTGCACAAAAAGGCTTTTTTTATTAATCCAATTATTGTATTATGATTTTAACATATAGCTGAGAGAGCTTCAAGTTGTTTTTGTAGGGAGGGTGAACAAGAATTAAATTCACCCTGTTAGTATAATATAAGTTCATATCCACAAATAGCCTATTCAATGAATATATAGTAGGATCCATTGAGCATTTTATCTTTACCTGTAAGTGTTATGCTTTCAATCTCGTATTTTTTTGTTATAACATCTTTAGCTCGTCCTAAATAGGAGGTAAATATATCTCCAACTCCAAAGCTATGCTTCAAAGTCTTATTAAGTGTTTTGGTGAGTTCGGGAATTTTGTCTATATTAGTTAGTGTTCCATGCTGTTTGATAAATGATTTAATAAATTTAATTTGATTGTTTTTTCTTTCTAAATCTCCTATGTGAAAGAGTTTACCCTCTTCATTATATCCTTGCCTGAAACGAACAAAGCCTTCTGCTTGTTTACCATCAAGTCTTTGCATCCCTTTATTTAAATGTATGGAAAGATCTTGAAATGGGTCGTCGTAGCTCATGTTGAGAGGAACATCAATATCGACTCCGCCAAAGAGGTCAACAAGTTTAACAAAGCCATCCGGATTTATTTTTACATAATCGTCTACTACTATGTCGAATTTTTCTTTTATTACATCAGCGAGAAAATTCATCGAGTAAGGTTCGAATTTACCTTCGTATTTCAAGTAAGGACCAATATTATGTGCAGCATTGATTTTGTAAAAACCGGCATTGTTTAATTTTCCGTGGATAGAAAGATAGTGTCTAACTTTCTCATTATAATTAATATAAAGATCTCTAGGTATCATAATTAGTTTAAGCTTTTCAGTTTCTTTATCAATACTTAAAATTCCAATAGTGTCATATAGGCCTGTTACTCTATCAGATCCTACGAATAAAATGTTTTTGCTTCCTTTTGAAACAAGTTTTTTAGAATATGTAACTTCGTTTGTAAGTCCTGGTATTGAATCGTAATCTATTTCATTAGGTGTGGGCATTATGGATGGTGTTGGCATATATTGAACATTTTTTTTTGTAATATCAATAGGGTCAATAGTTGGTTGGCTTTCAGAGGGTAGGCCTTCATATATATTTACAGCAACAGTGCTGTCATTAC
>CAYXPB010000236.1:6711-8352 GCA_964466645.1 uncultured Acetivibrio sp.
TCCGAATTTGCCAAGAGTAAAGACTGACAAGGTTATTATTACAAATGAACTAAGCCATATAATAATGTTCTTTTTCAATTTAGTTTTGGATTTTCCTTTGTTTCTCATTTTGTTCTCCCCTTACATTTACTAAGCCTAAATTTAGGTTATTCCTAAAGAATAACTGGTCAATGGGTGTTTCGATCTCTGTATAACAATATTTTAACATATCTTTAATGAAATTCGAGCAAAAAAGACAAAATTTAAGAAAAAGTTAATCTATTTTAATATCGGAGGAATATATTGTTGATTTTATAATGAATTATTTGAAGTAATGGAAGGGAATACCTATATTTGAAAAATAGAAGAGTATGACTTTTCTATCTTTCAAATATTTTCTGGAGTTCTTCATAACGCTCATGGGTTAAAAGAGCATCTTTATCTGTATTTTTAAGTTTTAGCACATAGGTCCAACGGCCGTAAGGGAATATTTTTTGAATCATAAGAAGGTTTATAATATATGACTTATGGCTTCTAAAAAAAATTGAACTGTCTAACCGTTCTTCTAAATCACTCAAACTGTCGGAAGTTATGTATCTTTCATCCGTTGTATATATCGCAGTACTTCGGTCTTCACGTTGAATGAGTATAATTTCACTCATGTTTATAAAGTTTATACCGTCTTTGTTTTTAACAACAAGTTTTTCTAGGACTCTATTAGGGTTACAAAGCTGTTTTATCGGCTGCTCATTGAGATTCGTGGAGAGGCTTTTAATTCTTTCTAGGGTTTGATTAACTCTTTCAAGCTTAAAGGGTTTTACAAGATAATCAAAGGCATATACTTCAAAGGCATCTGACATATACTCCTCATGGGCTGTTGCAAATATAATAATGGTCTTGGGGTTTATATCCATTACTTTTTTTGCACATTCGATACCGTTTAGTAAGGGCATTTCGACATCCATAAAAATCACATCAGGTCTAAAAGATTCGGAAAAGCAGAAGGCGGCATTTCCGTCTTCTGCTTCACCTATAAATTCAAAGCCTTCAACTTTTGACATTGCTTTTTTTAGTACAAGCCTCATTCCTTTATCATCATCAGCTATTAGCACTCTGAAATTCAAGCTCACCAACGCCCCCTTCTAAGAGCTTTTGGCTTACCGAGAATTTCTGAGAGGACAATTCCTTTTAATATGTCCTTACTGTTCAGATTTGTCAAGTTAAGTATATCACTTAAGCTATTCTTAGCTATATTATTTGAATCCTCTTGATATTTAGATTCCTCAGTACCATTAATTCCTTTAAAGCCACTAAGGTTTTCTTTACCTTGAGTTGAGGCAGGACCGAAGGAACCTTCAGTACCAATACCTTCAGTACTCATACCTTCCGGTTTTGTAGTATTGTTTCGTGTAACACTATTAGGAACAGAAGTGTTTTGTGGAGGTCTTCCTTGAATAGGCCTATTTTGAATAGGTCGGTTAGGATTTGTCCTATTTGCAGAAGGTCTGTTAGAAACATTTCTGTTTACAGGAACACCCGAGGAAACAGGTCTACCTTGAGGTGACCTGTTTACAGAACGTCCTGATCTTTGTGTGTTTTGAGGATAATTAGTGTTGTTATTAGGATTATTCCTATAATCGCTCATAATATACAACTCCTTAA
>CAYXPB010000237.1:0-8293 GCA_964466645.1 uncultured Acetivibrio sp.
AGTCGCTGCCAGATTTATATCAAAGCCTTATGGTTTATGCCATAAGGCTTTGTTTTATAGTCTAATTTTCTTGGAATTAATTTATATACAAAAGAGATGATAACTTTGATATAATAGTTAGAATACATAGAAAAAAGCAAGTAAGGTCAAATAAGGGGTGTCGCTAAATGAAAATTAACTACATAAATAAAGTAGATGCTTTACTTATACAAAAACAAGGATTTGAGCCTGTTATAAACAATGAAGGGCATCGTATACAATATGAAGGCATGAGAATTGTTCAGAAAGTGGTGGAAGGCAAATTTATAATTGTTGAGTTGATAGATGCAGATTCCCTAAGTGTGGATCAGGTAAAAGATAAACTTGAGATTGCCAGTAAAAATTTGACACAAATGAGTGCTTCTACGGTTATAGCTTTTCAAGTTTTTATCTTTAATGCAACACCAGATGAAATAAAACTACAATTAATAAGAGCAGGACAAATGGAGGATATCTATATTAGAAAATACCTGCCCTGTGTTACTGTGGACTTGACAAATAAAGAAATTAACAAACTATATAACCTTCCTATTGATGCCCAAGGTTTAGAAATTGCACTAAACTCAGCGTTACATCCAGATAGTTGTAGTGAGGGCGTTTCTGTAGATACCGGTGAGTATGTGAACCCTGCTCTGGAAAAAGAGAGTGAGACTAACTATTCGCCGACTCGACTTATGGCAAAAGTTCCTTTTTTTACTTACGGTTTGATTTTAGTCAATGTGCTTATATGGCTAGCAATGAATATATATGCATTAGGAAAGGGCATTAGTGTCCAAAGCTTATTTACTCCTCTTGGTGCAAAAGAAAACTACTTAATTTTTAGTGGGGAATATTGGAGATTTTTAACACCTATATTTCTACATGCTAATTTTCAGCACTTAGCAATGAATTGTTTGTCACTATTTGTGTTTGGAAAAATAATTGAAGGGATGTATGGACACGTAAAGTTTGCTTTTATTTATTTTGCGGCAGGAATAATAGGAAACATTGCAAGTTTTATGTTTTCGCCTCATTCTGCAGTAGGTGCATCGGGGTCTATATTCGGATTGATGGGAGCATTATTTTATTTTCGTGTTGAAAATCCAATTCTTTTTAAAAGGTATTTTGGCAACAATATTCTAGTTATGGTTGTTGTAAATATAATTTATGGGTTTATAGAACCTGGAATAGATAACTTTGCCCATATAGGAGGCCTTGTAGGAGGATTTTTCACCTCAGGAATAGTAAAAATTAAAAAGGCTCCAAATAAACTTTTGGGAAGACCTGTATTTATATTAGCAACTATCCTGCTTTTAATTGGTGGTTTGTACTATGGCTTTAATTTGAGTGGAAATGCAAAGTATTATCAACTTAATAATTTAGTTCAAGGAAATAACTTATTTGAAGCTGAAAAAAAGGGTGAAGAAATTATTGATATGAAAATATTGGATAAGGATTTACAAGTAAATACATTATTTAGGGTAGCAATGCTAGAATATTCGCAGGGCAAATATGAAGAAGCAATACAAAGGGCAACATATCTAAAAGAAATTGATGCTTCACGAGGACATTATCTTTTGGGTATAATATACTTCTATGATCAGGAATACGATTTAGCTGAAGAGGAACTAAAAACTTCTGTTAAAATTGATCCTAATTTAAGAGAAGAGGTTGACGTATTTCTAAAAGAATTAGAGTAATTCCGAAAAAATAAGCTGGTCAATTGCTATTTCAGAGAATTTAACTAGATGAAACAACTTTATATGTAGGGTCCATTACTGCAGAGAATATATCTACAATTTCAGGATCGAATTGAGTACCTGAATACTGCCTCAATTCCATTAAAGCTTCCTTGGTGGTTTTTCTTTTGCAGTAAGGGCGTTCTGAAATCATAGCATCAAAAGAATCAGCTACACATAGTATTCTTGCACCTAAACTTAATTCTTTACCTGTAAGGCCATCAGGATATCCCGAACCATCGAATTTTTCATGGTGATGCCTTACATAGTCCAGTAGATTATCAATATCTTCAAGTGGTTCAAGTATATTTTCACTATAAACTGGATGTTGGCGGATTATAAGCTGTTCATCTTCTGTTAGGCCTTCATTTTTGTTTAGTAGTGTTTTTGGTATTTCAATTTTGCCAATATCATGTAAAAGTCCTGCGTATTCGAGAACAGTTATTTCGTCAATACTTAAATTCATAGCTTTACCTATTATAACTGCATAAGAAGATACACGCTCACTATGAGCATGAGTATATTTATCTTTTGCAGATATAGTACTGAGTAACCCTTTAAAGGCACCAATTAACTGTTGATTATCCGAACTAAGGTTTTTACGTATTTGTGAGATTATATCCTGATACAAGTGTACTCTACCTCTACCAAGATTTTTTGCGTGGTACAAAGCCATATCCGATTGAGAAATTAACTCACTTTTACTGCAAGATCTGTTTGGGTATTCGGAAAGTCCTATAGATAATGTAACCTTTTCAGAAAGTTTTTCAGAAAAATAATCGCTTCTTACCTTTTCAAATTTGTGAACTATATTGTGTGCAAACATTTCTAAAGTATCGATTTCTGTATTCGGAAAAATGATTGCAAACTCATCACCACCATATCTACATACATAGCCATTTTGTTTTACTATTGACTTTAAAATAGTTGAGGTCGCCCTAAGTATTTTATCACCGCATTCATGACCGTATAAATCGTTGTAAGTGCTAAAGTTATCTATATCCAACATTATTAAACCAAGAGAAGTGTTATTTATAGTTGAATTTTCTATTTCATTTTCAAGAAGAATTCTAAATTGTCTTTGATTGTATACATCCGTTAATTCATCAGTTATTGCAAGCCTTTGGAGTTTTTTCTTTTGTAATTCTTGCTTGTATGCAAGTATGGCAACAATAGCTCCAACTATTATAGTAAGTATTCTCAATGTAAAGCCTATTAAATAATCCATATCTCTATTTTGATTGTATAAAAACAATAATGTTATTAGTTCGAAAGAACTTATTATTGTAGAGAAAAATAAACCTAAAAAATTAAAACGGAAGGCCAAATAAAATGCTATTAGAATTTGAATTTGTGAAACAAATGCACTAGTATCTTCAGGAACTAACTGAAAGAAAAGAACTTGAGACAAAAAAAGTGTGAGTAAAATGCATGTGACAAATTCAACTACTCTAATTTTGCTATCAAAGTAGTTAAAGCGTATATTCCGTATTAATTTGATTATAAATGCCCTAAAAGAGGATATTGCTATCATTTTACCACCCTTAATAAAATTACGTACATTTTATTATTATTATACTTTAATATTCGATTATTTTCCACAAAATTCATTAAATTAATTTATGTGAATTTGGTGAGAACTAATTGAAAACTCCAACGTTTTTTTGAAACGCTCATTGGCCAGTTATATTTTATAGAATTTTACCACAATTTTAACGTCACTTTAACTTGCAATTTATATAATTACTTTTTTTACAACATCTATTTGTTAATTTTGGGTTTTAGGGATATAATTTAAGGTGCTTATAGGATTAATAAGTATTAGAGATAATCATAGTATAAGAGGAAGTGAAGGATAATGGGAATAGTCACTCTTTTAATGAATTTCGTTTTTGTATTGGTTATATATTGTTTTATATTTAGTATTATAAGGCTTATTTACATGGATATAAAGTCCATGAACTATTATAGAACTAACAGTAATGGAAAGCATACTTACTTAAAACTGATAAATCAAAGAGAAATGCTGAATTTTAAAATGGAAGAAGCATATTTGCTTACAAAAGAGTGTAATATCGGCAGAGATGCTAAAAGTGATATTATTATTAAGGATCCTTTTATATCTAGTATGCATGCTCAAATAGTTATAAGGGAAGGTATTTATTATATTAAGGATATAGACAGTAAAAATGGAACTTTTGTTAACGATAACCATCTGAAAGGTGGATTTGAATGGAGATTAAACAATGGTGATAAAATCAGATTAGGGCAGGTAGAATTTCTATTTGTAGATGTATTGTCTGGAATTTGATTTTTTGGAAGCGACAGTTGAAGATTTGTTCTAAAAATGAGGTGGTTTGGTGTTTGGTATATTTACATATCGTAAGCCTATAAATTATATTATACTGTTAAATTTATTGGCATATTTATTTATAGTTTTTAATTTAAAGTCTTACAAATTTGATACCCTTGCTGTTGGTCTAGGTATTATTCTGTTGATTTGTACAACTTATTTTATAATTATAAAGAAGAAACTTGGAGATGAATACTTGTTTCTAATTGTGTCCATGTTGCTAAGCCTTGGTATAATGATGATATATAGGCTTGATAACAATACGGGTATTAAACAGACAGTTTGGACAGTTATAGGCATAGTGCTGTTTATTCTTACATGTCAAATGTTCCGTTTGATCAAAGTGTGGGATCAAATTGCTATTTATTATATGGCAGCATCAGTTTTTTTGTATTTGATTACATTATTATTAGGTAGAAATATAAATGGGGCTACAAATTGGATAGTGATAGGAGGACAAAGTTTCCAACCCTTAGAAATATCAAAGATAATTTATATTTTGTTTTTGGCCTGCTATTTTAAGAAACCTGATCAATTGTTTTTTAAAGGCACTAAAGTTGATAAAATAAAAAAAACGAAACTGAATAAACTTGTTTTGATTTTGTTTACATTTATGAATGTATTTTTTTTAATGCTTCAGAGAGAGTGGGGATCAATACTTCTGCTCTCATTTATATATATCATAGTTCTTTATGTATTTGGAAAAGATAAGCTTTTCTTCCTGTGTAATATTGTGATGACAATACCGGTAGCACTCTTTGGGTGTCTTTTTGTTTACCATATTAAAGTAAGAATTGATACATGGATAAATCCTTGGGTAGATATTGCAGGTAAGGGTTATCAAATTACCCAGTCGTTGTTTGCAATAAGTTCAGGCGGTTATTTTGGGACAGGTCTTGGTCTTGGGCGACCCGATATGGTTCCGGCAGTTAATACCGATTTTATATTCTCTGCAATTTGTGAGGAAATGGGTATATTGACAGGTGTGGCAGTTATTCTGCTTTATATGCTGCTGACATACAGAGGATTGAAAATTGTTATGAGAGTCAGAAAGAAGTTTAACAAGGTGCTAGGTCTTGGTATAACAACAATGTTGGGCGTGCAAACTTTTATAATTATAGGGGGAGTAATTAAATTAATACCATTGACAGGAATAACGCTACCTTACATAAGTTACGGAGGAAGTTCGCTTATAAGTAGTTTTATTATACTTGGGATTTTGCAGGCAATATCAAAAGAAGATTATGCTGATATGGACGGTGAAATTG
Source organism: uncultured Acetivibrio sp. (assembly GCA_964466645.1). Classification (GTDB taxonomy): domain Bacteria; phylum Bacillota; class Clostridia; order Acetivibrionales; family Acetivibrionaceae; genus Acetivibrio. The sequence goes on from CAYXPB010000237.1 coordinate 5,379, forward strand.
ATGAAGGAGAATAAAAAGATAATAGATGTGCTTATTGTTATTTGCGCTCTTTTTTTTGTTCTTGTTGGATATCTAACATATATACAGGTTTTCAAAAGTAAAGAGATAGCGCAAAATACCTATAACAGAAGACAATATCAGGCCGATGAGAATACAGTCAGGGGTAAAATTCTTGATCGTAAAGGAATAGTACTTGCATTTAATGAAGAAAAAGATAATACACAGCAGCGTATATACCCATTTGGTTCCTTATATAGCCATGTTATAGGTTATAATTCGAAAGTATATGGGAAATCCTTGTTAGAAGAATCCTGCAACAACTATCTACTGGGGCTTGATGAATACACTAAAGTGTTTGGATTGTTTAAGAGTTCTAATCAGGACAAAAAGGTAGGCAATAACCTTTCTCTTACTATAGATCATGAACTGCAAAAGTTAGGGCATGAGTTGTTAGGAAATAGAAACGGTGCAGTTGTCGCAATGAATCCAAAAACAGGTGAAATACTTGCTTTGGTCAGCAAACCTGATTTTGATACAAATGGGGAAACGCTGTCTAAGAGTTGGAAAGCGATGGTTGAATCACAGGAATCTCCTTTTCTTGCACGTGCAACACAGGGGTTATATGCTCCCGGTTCTACCTTCAAAGTTGTTACAGCAGCCTCAATTATTGAAAATGGTTTGGATAAAGAGAAATTCGATGATAGAGGTGTTATAACGATAGATGGTAAAGAAATCAGCAATTCCGGACGAAAAGCAAATGGAGAAATAGACCTGAAAGAAGCCCTTGCGGTTTCAAGTAATGTTATGTTTGCACAGCTTGGTGTAAAACTTGGACAGGAAAAACTAGAAGATATATCTAAAAGAGTAGGTTTTGGGACTGATATCACTTTTGATATTCCTGTGAGCAAAAGCCAGTTTCGATATCAAAATATGGAGCCCAATGATATGGCAGCGGTTGCAATAGGTCAGGGGAAAATACTTATATCACCTCTTCACATGGTAATGATTACATCGGGAATAGCAAACAACGGTATCATTATGAAGCCGTTTGTAGTTAATCATATAGTTTCACCCGCAGGTAAGGAAATAAAAAGTTTTAAGAATGAAGAATTCAAAAAGATTATGGATCCTGTTACAGCAGCTAAGGTAAAGAATATGATGCAGGAAGTTGTAGATGGCGGAACCGGTAAAAAAGCAGCGATAAAGGGTATTAAAGTAGCAGGTAAAACAGGAACTGCAGAAAACGAGCTTACTCAACAAAAGAAGGACAAAGAACATGCATGGTTTATAGGGTTTGCACCTGTTGAAAATCCGCAGATTGCGGTTGCTGTTGTGCTTGAATACAGCGGTTCTTCCGGGGGGGCAATTGCCGCACCTATCGCACAAAAGATAATGGATAAGTATCTGAAGGGAAAATAAAACAACTTAGGTAATTTCAAGGTCAACCATATATGTTGACAAATAAGTTTTTTCGAAACACCTTAGATAATTATTTGAAATGAGAGGCGAATATATGAAAGCAATTATTTTTGATATGGACGGACTAATGATTGATACCGAGACTATATATCATGAAATAGACAGGCAAATGGCAAAAACTTTCGGAAAATCAGTTAGTGATGAGACTTTTGGGAAGATGATGGGTAGAAAGCCTGTGGAATCATATACAATTTTTTGCAATGACCTAGGAATAGACGAACCAATTGAGGAATTACTAAAAACCAGATATAGTTTAGTGGAAAAAATGCTTTTAAATGATGTTAGGCCAATGCCCGGACTTTTTATTATTTTAGATGAGTTTAAAGGAAAAATGAAAATGGCTATTGCAACAGGCTCCCCACTTAAATTTTTGGAGATAACTCTAAATAAATTAAGTATTAGACAATATTTTGATGTTATTCAGTCATCGGATGGAATAGTAAATGGTAAGCCGAATCCGGAGATTTATATGAAGGTAATAAACCGGTTGGATCTTGATCCAAAAGAGTGTATAGTTATTGAAGACTCAAGTAATGGTGCGTGTGCAGGTAAAAATGCAGGCTGTTATACCATTGCTGTGCCATCGGAGTATACAAATAAACAGGATTTTAGTTTTGTAGATTATGTCGCTATAGATTTAAATGATGCTGGAAATCATATAAAAATGCTACTAAATAGGCAAATGTAAACCAAATTTTTTGAAATGGCTTCTTCAAAGGGCTGCGTCCCTGGAAGCATTTTTTGTATTTGTTATTATAATACTTATTATTTCTGATAGCTTATCAAATTGTGTTAATCATGTATCCAATCACATTATAATGTCTTTAGATATAATCTTCTTTTTTAGTTCATTAGTTCTAATACTATTTCACAAAATTAAACAAGCGAGATTTACTTTTGGTATGGTGCCTCCTAAAAAATAACTAATCAAATTCCACTTCAAACAATTTAACTATACCTCTTTCAAATAAAGTGAATGACGTAAACAGAAGAGGCTTTGCGCCTAGGGTGTTAGGAATGCGTCATTATGATGTTCAAGTTATTGCAGCAATTGCATTGTATCAAGGGAAAATAGTTGAAATGCATACCGGTGAAGGGAAGACTCTAGCAGCAGTTTTGCCAGCATATCTGAACGCTATTAAAGGAAATGGAGTCCATATATTAACTTTTAATGATTATCTTGCAAAGAGGGATGCTCAATAGATGGGTCCCGTTTACAAATTCTTTGGTCTATCTGTAGGTTATATTCTTGAGGGTATGAGTCTTGCTGAAAGAAAGAGAGCATATGATTCGGATATTACTTATGTTACAGCAAAAGAGGCTGGTTTTGATTATCTAAGAAGTTTCCTGTGCACAGACCCAGATGAACTAGTACAAAGAACTTTTAGTTAATAAGTGATTGGTTTAAACCCACGGACTTTCAGTCCGTAATTCCT
>CAYXPB010000238.1:0-8134 GCA_964466645.1 uncultured Acetivibrio sp.
TTTTATCTGTCAAAAACGACACCGTCTCGGTTACAACATAAACAATATCATAATCTTGATATTTATCCTTCTCTACATTCGGATTTGCCCGTGAACCATTCATATAAACAGCCCTGATACGCTCGTCTGCTTTCGCAACATCAAGTATTAATTCAAACATTTTCTGTTCGGTTCGCATTGGTTTTACACCTCCACTAAAAGTAAATAATCTATACAATAATTAAGTCACAAAGCCTCTCACGGAAGCTTAAAGCTTCAAAATAGAAGAACACTATTTTGTTACGTAAAAAATGCAAATCAATTTTTTTGAAATGGCGATTGATAAGTTCTTTTTGGAAGCACCTAATATAATTTTATCTCACCAATATCTGGTTGGCAATCTCTCTAAACAGCAAAGATTTAGAAAATTTAAAAAAGTGAAACCTTTTTAGTAGTTATTATGTCTAATAAATAAAAACATGGAGGTACATATTATGAATATCAAAAAACTAATTTCAATTGCTATAATTTCAATACTACTAATTAGCTTTTCTTCAGCTTATGCAAATGAAAGTACATTATTAACTATGGAAGAACCTGTTGTTGTGGCAGAGAAGCTCCCTACGGCGGTTTCTTACTCTGGGGTTGTAAATGAAGTTATCGCTGAGGATACTAAGGTAGTAGCAATTATAATTACAGAAGATGAGCTAATTTCAGAAAGGAGATTCAATATATCCGAAGAGACCGTTGTTATTGATAACGAGTCATCTATTGCGGAGAATTTAACATCAATAAAAAAGGGTGACAAAATCATTGTGTATGCTTCTCCTATAAGCACATTCAGTATACCACCACAATCATCGGCATATGTTATACTGACGAATATTCAAGAAAAGGCACCTGCAAAGCTTATGAAAGTGCAGGATATAGCAAAGAGTGAAGACGGTAGTTTAAAGATTACTGATACTGACAATCAATATGTGGTAGGAATTACAAAAGATACAGTTATATTGCCATATAGAACAAGGCAGTTTGTAACTATGGATAGTATCGAAAAAGAAAATTACATTTTGGTTTGGTCCGAGATAATGACCTTGAGTCTTCCTGCTCAGATGACAGCAGATAGCGTAGTTCTTCTTAATGGTTTTAATTTTGGTAATTCAGCAAAAGACCAAGCGGATACAAGTTCTGAAGTTCCTAGTTTAAATAAAATCATAGTTTCTACGCAGGCTGGAGTTATTTCGGCTAAGGGCATAGAAATATGTTGTGAGCCTAATGAAACTTTTTATAAGAATAAGAACGGTGTATATATGTTGCCGATAAGAGCAATTTCTGAAGCATTAGGCTATGATGTTCAATGGATAAGTGAAGGGAAAAGAGTTGATATTATTAAGGGAGCAGAAACCTACACTTTATATATCGGTAAACAGGAATGCGGTAAACAGAAGATGTTACTGATGTTGAATAATGAACCGGAACTTAGAAATGGGCTAACTTATGTACCTGTTGAATTTTTAACAGAAGTAATGGAATTAGAAACTGTTATTGATGACAGTCATGTTTAAAAACAAAGTACATACAATAAAGTTATACAAATAAACACAACAGAAAGCACTAGTGGTACTACTGGTGCTTTTTGTTGTGTTTGATCTGTCTAAAATTTATATCAATCTTTTTTCATATAATCCGATAATAAATATAACAATCTTTTTGAGCTAGAATTTATGTAGGTGTTAATTTTTATACAGGAGCGGATAATTATGAGAGAGCTTGGACACACACTTTATAGCAACGCAGGTTTTGAAAACCTTACTGAAAACCTTGTGTTTGAGGAATTAGATGATTTTATTCAAAAAGCAAAAAACAAGTCACCTCAGCAGTTTTGTTTATGCAATATTTGCTTAGCTGATGTAGCCTCAATAGTATTAAATGAATTAAAACCATACTATTGCTCAAATTTCATTGATAAAAATAAATATAAGGACTATTACAAAACACACAAGATAGAAATTCAAAGAAAAATTGTTAAAGCCTTTGATATAGTTAGCCAGAATCCACATCATGCTAATGATAAAGTTCCTTCAAAATAAGTATTTCGTTGCAGATATAAAAAGAATTTATAATTTCCTACCTTTTGCTTTGTTTATGCATAACTTCATGACTAGGAGGACAGGTTAATTAGCAAGGTCTAGATAAAATTTCTTACGAAAAAGGTTCAACTTCACCAAGCAAAGTTGAACCTCTATGATAATTATCAACAAAAATACCCTCCCTTTACAGGACTGTCTGTATTGTAATGTAATCTTCTAAAACTATCTTTTAAGCCACCTTTCAAGTAATCCTTTCTTTCATAATAGAATTCCAGGATATCCTTAAATCCAGGGTCAACTTCCCCTTCCTCCCTTGCAATAGACTCAGCAATTTCCTCCGCCAATCTTAGATCAGGTTCTGATTTATCCATTTGGTTCGTTTCAGGATTTATTTTTAAAGAGCCACCTTCCCAATGAAAAATATATGTCTGTGTCATAAAGCCACAAATATCAGGTGAAATTAACGAACTTTCCAGCCAATTGTGATTAAGTGCAAAGGTCAATGTATTACCTGTAATACTTACAAGCTCTGGACAATCATTAAAATCGCTTGTATTTCCCGCAACGATTAAACAGTTTTGAACGGGTTCGTTTCTATTGTATTGCGTACAATTCACACCAAATACTTTTGAAATTGCTTTACCTATAATCTCCGAATTACGTCCCGGCAACATATATATTTTTTCTGGAAAGCATTCAAGTTTTACAAGAAATTCTTTAAGTTTGCTTATAATCATTTTTACTTCACTATTTGAACCAAATTTAGCAACATATCGTCCTCCTGCCACCTGCAAAGCATTTTCATCTATTTTATTATCAAAGTATTCAAGAATAGCTCCTCCATACTGGATATATTGCCAATCTCTAATTATATATTCAGGCTTATCTATTGTTTTATATCTTAACAAACATTCTTCCAGCTTACTAAGTGCGGAATAAATAGCTATTGTATTTTTATCTTGCATATCCAAGTTATCTTTAAATTGCATTTTTGTATTGCTGATAAATTGCTCAATACCATCAGGCTGATTAGATAACAGCGAACACCAATATAGTTGGCACCATGCCCAGAAACTGTTTTCTAAGTCAATTCGCTTTAACAGTTCCATTCCTTTTTCAGGCTGAAATTGTGCGGCATATGCAATTGATAGCTCCATAGCTACACTAAGAGAATTGTTTGATAATACTAAAGACCTTTCAAGAAACGGAATTGCCATTCGGTAATTTCCAACATCTATAAAATGATATCCCAAATCATAAAATGGTTTATAATTATTAAAATCTGCAATAGCTTTCTTGAACAAAACCGCTTCATCTTCTCCGCCCAGCCTTTCAGTTGCTAAAACAGCTAATTCATATGTAGGTTTGAAATCAGGGTCAGCACTAAAAGCATATACTTGTAATCGTAACGCTTCTGCGTAGTTCCCCTCATCAAAAGCTTTTTTAGCTGCGTTATAGTTCTCAATTGCAGGCGATTCATTATTACTTTTTTCTCCAAGGACCTTGTTAAATATACCCATATATTTCTCTCCTTTTTCAAACTTCATATTCTACTTTACACTATTATGAATTAGCATACCATCCACCAGCGTTAATTTGTCCATTTTCTTTAAAAAAGTTTCTAAACACAGATATATTTAAAAGAAACTTGCTTGCCGACCTATACTGTCCTGATGGGTCAGTAATTGAGAAGGTATTTATTCAGCATAAAAAAGACTTGCTCTCTGTTTATTGAGCAAGTCTTCTTTTATTATATTATTAAAACCCTTTTGATTTCAACCACTCATTTGCTTCCTTCTCATCCGTAAATGCTTTCTGCTGGAAGATTCCCGCACCTGCAGTGTTCATTTGCATTTTCACAATTGCACTTTCTACAATAAAGGCCATTGTATTACATCCTGTGCTAAGCATCCATTTTGAGTGTTTATTAATCTCTTCTGTGATGTCCGACGTTTTGTACCTTCTTAAATCTATTAGTTTTGCCCACTTCCCATTCAGTCTCGGACCTATCTTACTTACATAATCGCTATGATAGATTTTATAATCATCCTTTGTCCAAATCCCTACAGGCACTTCATAGCATATTTTTCTACCAACATCAAACCTTATTGTGTACAAACCTCTTGGTCCTATAACTTCCATTTCCTATCCCTCCTAAGCTTTTTTTAGATTTATGTAACTAGCGTTATTGCCTTTTCTATTCAATTGCTTTGTACTTTTTCAATTTCTCCACTTGTCCTGTACGTTCTACAATGCAATCGGAAACAATTCTCTGAATATCATTTACAAATTGATTAGTTCAAGAAACAATTTATTTTGAGGCCACACTAAAAACTTCTATAAACTCACTGGTATCTGCCAAAGAAAGAACCATAATTATTGCCACATTGGCAATAAGAATATAAGCTTTAACTGGATATTAAGATACATCAATGCCTAACCAATTAGAACAGTAAGATACACATAAATATCTAACATGATGGTTTGTCTGCTTCTTGTGTTACTCATTGTCGCAACACCTCAATTTTTTGTATTTACGAAAAAAAACAAGATTTATCTTAAACATATGACTTAATTTCTGAAAATTACTAGACTTAATAATTAATTATTACACTTTTTATAGTGGTTTGTCTATCTTTACAAAGTCAATTAATCTGCATTATATTAAACTTCCAACGTTTTACTCAACTTTTCTACATTTTTTTACCATTTGCAATATTATGTATACATTTTATAAGTTTTAAAAAGCCCTCTAAAAATCGAAACAAATAAGGTGCAAACAAATTCACCACCAGCTTTCTAAGGTAACAACTTTTGCTTTACAACTTATTCTTTTTTACACTTTCAATTCTAGAATGAATTCATGAAACGTTTACTTATCTTCATTGAATTGTTTTAGGGCTTTAAGTCTCCCTACAATAGGAGGAGGCTCCGTACCATCTATAACAAGCTCTATCAAACAAGGACCATCCGTATGCGATACAAATTCAGTAATTTTACTGATTTCCTCGTTACTACAAATCTGCATAGCCCTTATACCCATACCTTTCGCCATCTCAGTTATGGATAACCTCACTTGCTTAAAGCATTCCAGTGACCTTCCGTAAAGATATTGGTGCCCATGTTCAACATACCCAAGCATCGAATTATTAATAATAAAATATATTATTGGCAAATTGTATTCTTTTGCTGTTAGAATTTCCATCCCATTCATGAAAAAGCACCCATCTCCAGCAAATACTGCAACCTTCTTTTCAGGATTTGCAAAGTAGGCTCCAGGTGCACCCCCAATAGCAGAGCCCATAGCCCCAAAATTAATACTAAACTCAAAATCACTACATTGAGGAATACTCAAGTACTTTAAGGCAAAATTCATATATTCACCTATGTCACATAAATAACTTGTTTCGGCAGGCAAAACCTCGTGTACTCTTTCAAAGAAAGTTTTTATAGACAATAAGTGGCTCCCCGCCTCATCTGTTTCCTTATGTAACGGTTTATTAAACACTATTTCAGTCTTTCTTATTCTTTTTACAAGCTCCGGAACTATCACTTTAAGATCTTCATTCAATTTTAAATCCGCTTTGAAAACTTTCCCCAATTCATTCGGATCATTATCTATGTGAATAAGCTTGCGATTTTTTAGTAGAACTTTATTAAAATTACTAGTACATGCCTCTCCCATACTGGTTCCAAGCGCAAGAACACACGTTGCCGGTCCTTTTTCAACGAATTCTTCGGCGGAATCAGCGCTGGTAAACCCATAGTTCCCAAGATTTAAGGCAAAATTCGATGGTATTACTCCTTTACCACTAGGTGTAGTAATAATAGGCCATTGCAGACGCTCACTCAAAGCCATAATGTCTTCTGACAATCCCCTACATCCTTTACCTACCATAATAATGCCATATTTTTCTCTTTCTATTGTATGAACTGCTTTATCCAATGCTTCAAAATCAATGTCTTTCTCAGAATAATCCGAAGGTGTAACTCTTTTTGGCAATTCCCCAATAAACTCACTACTTTGAAGGTCTACAGGTATGCTTAAAAACACAGGTCCCTGCGGTACAGTGTATGCAGCTTTAATCGCTGTTTTTAGCTCATTCATTACCTCTTCCGGTTCAAGAACCATTTTACTGTATTTTGTCACAGGCTTAAATATTTCAACGGTATCCTGCTCCTGAATAGCTCCCTTTCCTATCTGCCATCTATGTACATACCCAGAGATAATTAGGACAGGTGCCTTTGTACGTTTTGCATCTAAGATACCATTAAGCATATTGGGCACCCCTACACCGCCTGCACCTATGCACACTCCAAGCTTTTTAGTTAGATTTGCATATCTTGTAGCACAATAAGCAGCTCCGCCTTCATTTTTTGTTACAATCGGCTGAATTTTAACATCATTCATAGCATCAAAAATGGGACTTATAGTCCCAGCAGGAATTCCAAACATAACTTCTACTTCATTAAGTTTCAGGTATTGTAAAATCGCTTCAGCTATTTTCATGCTTCTATATTCACACCCTCTCCATAAGGAATACTTGATCTTGAGTCATTTATGATTTCCTCACACTTACTAACTTCTTCCTCTGTAAAGTTGTGCAATTTACCGATAGATCCAATGCAATATATGCCTGCTACAACTTCCATTTCTATTACCGGTACAATAAGGATACTATCAATTCCAAAAAGAAAAAAAGCATCGTCAGAACGTATATCTGACTTTACATCATTTACAATTGCTGGTCTACGTTGACCAACAATTTGCATTAGTATTTCAGTCTTTTCTATTAATATAGGATGCTGAGAATGCGTGCTCTTCCATTTCTTTAAGTCCAATGTATCCGTACTGGTTTTGTATACCGGATGTAGCCGCCCATCTCTTATTTCATGATACCCAACATCTGCTAGCCCTGTTACATTCTTAATTTCCTCAAACAAAGTATTAAATTCTTTGATACTCAACATAATACCCCCTTGATATTTTTTATTATCTTTCACGAACTAAAAACACATAGATTTATTACTTCAAGGTTCAGCATAAATGCTTTACCCCTACTTTTAAATTTACCTACCATCTTCTGATATCAATGTTTGATATATTTTCAGACTATCTTTTTGTAGTTGAAGTGCATTATGTTAATTTTGGGTACCGGAATTTTAACACATAATATGGTTACTTAATCCATCAAATGATATCACATTATGAAAACAAAGTAAATATTTAATACCACAATTCGATTATTTTTTACATAATACAGCAAATAAGAACCTTTAACCTTAGGTTATATTTGCTTTTTTTATCTTAATAATGGTGGCTTCAAGAAGAGTTTCTTAGAAGGAAACAAAAAAACAACTGGTATCTGTAAATGCAAAATCAATAGAAAAAACACTTCATTTTTAATATAAAATTGAAGCGTTTTTTCACAAAGGCATATATTAATACATAAAGGGTAAAGAACAAAGTTGAAGTTCAAACTACAAAATTATTTGTTATACAGTTTATACATTGCATCCTTCAAAAAATCACCATTGACCCCATCCGCCTCCGCCGAAGCCGCCTCCACCTCCGAAGCCTCCGCCGAAACCGCTACCTAAATCATTCAGATTAAGATCCCCGGAATTGACCAAGCCACCTGAATTAGCATTTTGTGCTGAAGTAGTACTTGGAATTGTTCCCTTAAGCTGTCCATCAACACTCTGTGCACGAAGATTTCCTAGTTTTATAAATGCAGTAATAGCTTTTTGGTATTGTTCATATGTACAAAATGCGCTTTTATCATTTTGTACATGCTGTGATATCAATGTATTCAACTGTTGAACTTTCGACTCAAATTTACCGTTTGCAAAGTATTCATCAAAAAGCAACCTTAAGTACTGGTGGTATTTATCACGATATGAAGAGTTTGCAAGTAATTTCTCAATAAGAGGTCTTGAGGACATTTCCACTCCACTTACCGGCGTATCTATAGGAAAATTAATGGCTGATTTTGTATCTCCCGTCATAAATCCTCCCCAAGCAAAATTATAATCCCAAGGCAAAATAGTTACTTGTCCATTTC
>CAYXPB010000239.1:0-8106 GCA_964466645.1 uncultured Acetivibrio sp.
TGGTTAAAAGCAATAAGATAAGAGATATTGTGGACGTAAGGGATGAAACCGATCTCGACGGTCTTAAAGTCACTTTTGATTTAAAAAAGAATACCGACCCCGATGTTTTAATGAATAAGCTGTATAAATTAACACCGTTAGAGGATAGTTTTGGCTGTAATTTTAACATCCTGATAAATGGACGTCCTAAGGTGCTTGGTATAAAAGGTGTATTAACTCATTGGGTTGAATTTAGAGTTGACTGTATAAAAAGACAAACACTATATGATATAAATAAAAAGTCTGATAAGCTCCATTTATTACTCGGTTTGAAGAAAATACTTTTGGATATAGACAAAGCCATAAGATTGGTAAGGGAGACAGAAGAAGATGCAATGGTTATACCTAACCTTATGGAAGGCTTTCAGGTAGATCAGCTGCAGGCTGAATTTATAGCCGAAATAAAGCTAAGAAACTTAAACAAAGAATACATTCTAAACAGGGTCAGTGAGATAGAGAAACTTCAAAAAGAGATTGCAGAGTTAAAAGACATATATGGTAATGACAAAAAGATAAAGAAGATAATAGTCAAGCAGCTTGGTGAAATCTCTAAAAAATATGGAAAACCTAGACGTACCGAAATACTGCATGAAGAACATGTTGAAGAAATTACAATAGAACATTTTATTGAGGATTATAACTTAAAGCTGTTTTTTACCAAGCACAACTATTTAAAAAAGATACCGCTTACATCCTTAAGGACAAGTCCTGAACACAAGCTAAAAGATGATGACTTTATAATACAGGAAATTGAAACTCATAACAAAGCTGATTTACTGCTGTTTTCTAATAGGCAAGTTGTGTACAAGATAAGGATTTATGAAATTGAAGACTGTAAGGCAAGTAGTCTAGGAGAGTACCTTACCAACTTGTTAGGGCTCAATGAAGGGGAAGAAATTATTTATATAGTTGCCACCGATGACTATAAGGGATATATGATTTTTGCTTTTGAAAACGGAAAGATTTCAAAGGTTGGCTTAAACAGCTATGTAACCAAAACAAACCGTAAAAAGCTAGCCAATGCTTACAGTGCTTTATCAAAAATTATATATGCGCAGCATATTTTAGAGGATGAAGAACTCGTTGCCTTTAGCAGTCTTGACAAAGTGCTTATATTTAATACTTCAAATATAAACCCAAAATCCAGCAGAGATTCTCAGGGTGTGCAGGTACTGAAGGAAAAGAAGGGAAGCGTAATGACCAGCATAAAAAGGTTGCCTGAAGTTGCATTTAAGGATCTTGACTATTACAGAACAAAAAATATACCGGCTGTCGGTTGTTATATCAAGGATGAGGACAAAGAGGACATTCAAATCAAGTTTGAAATTTGATAAGAGTTAATGAAAAGCTCCGGGTGTATAATGCTCCCGGAGCTTTTCGTTTTCCTTAATTTTTATACATTAATAACTTTATTATCTTTGAAAGATTCTATTGTTTTCTTAGCCACCTCCTCAGAAAAATTCACGGTTATAACATTGGTAGATCCTACTTCTTTTTTTAGATTATCCGTATCTGTTATCATATCCAAATATAGCAACAGAATAAGAATTATTAATGCGCATGCATAAAGGATAAATCCTCTTGACACGCTTTGTGTTAAAAAACAAAAAGTAGTAAAAATTATTGGAAAAGTAACTACCAATGTTAATGGGTGTAATAGCTTGTAAAAGTCGAACTTTCTAACAATTTTGGCTATAATCATAATAACCTCCTCGTCTATAGTAATTCGTAAATAATTCAAATTTTTAGGAGTGACATTTAAGTTTTTTCATATTTTGTAACAATTACGTTTACAAGTCATATAATATATTATCTTAGTGCCTACTTGCGGGGTACTGATCCTGTATTTATGTCTTGCTAAGTATAGATTGGCGATTCAAGGAATACAAATAAATAATTTTTGGTTTTAGGAGGATTTTAGTTATGAATTTAATAAAGTCTATTAAGGGTGCAAAAAAGAAGAAGGAAACAGCTAAAAAGGTTAAAGCTGCTAAAAAGTTGGCAACCGTTGCAACAGTTGGTTCTGCTGTCGGAGCTGTAGCAGGTGTGTTATTAGCACCTAAAGCAGGTAAAGAAACAAGGCAGGATATTTTAAATAATGTTAAGAGTGCATCTGAGAGTGTAAGGAATTCCGCTGGCAATGTGAAAGAAAAGGCTGTAGGTATTCAGAATAAGGTAAAAACGGCTTTAGGAAAAGCCAACAAATTAATTGTAGATATTAAGGAAAAGAAGTCACAAGCATCAGAGAGCCCCGAGCAAGAACAGAATTCCGGTAAGGAGTAGCGACTATTTCAAATTATGTAAACTTCTAAAGAATGCCTTATACGAAAAAGTGTTTGGCATTCTTTTTCAAGCATCTTGTATAGGTTGAATTCAGTTAAAGAACCAAAGTAATATATGATCTTATTGTAGCTGAAATAAACAAAGATGGCGATCTAAATTCCCCTATGGAGTTTCTACAACCTATAGTTGCCACAATTTACACAAAGGAATTCATTAATAGAAATTGAATTATAGTTTATGTAAACTTTCTTGTAACTTACATGAAACTAAACTTTACTCTATTAAAGGGGGATTTAGTCGATGAGACTGAAAAAAGCACTAATTTGTGGGGCTTTAACTATAGGTGTGATGACGGGAAACTCAATATTTGCTTTTGCTCAGAATATAACCTATGAAGTAAAACCAGAAGATATGTTTTGGAAGATAAGTCAGAGATATGGCATTTCTACCGTCGAATTAATGAACGCTAACAATGCTACTGAAAACACTGTACTGTACCCAGGACAAATTATTACAATACCTTTAGGCAACCAAATAGCACATACTGTTAAGTCAGGGGAAACCTATTGGATAATTAGCAAAAAATATGGTGTAGACCTTCAAAAACTGTTATTTACAAATAATGCTGATGAAAACTCACTTCTTTATGTTGGTGATAAGGTTGTTATACCTTCCACAAATCAAACATATGGGCATACGACATACACGGTGCAAAAAAGTGACACATACTGGACGGTGAGCAAGAAATTTAATGTCGATTTCACTGAACTTTTAAAACTGAACGGAGCCAATGATAAATCTTATCTTAATATTGGACAGGTTATAAAGATTCCATCCGCTGGTACAACTTCAGCTCCTTCTGCTCAGCCCTATATAACCTATAGAGATTATACGGTTCAAAAAGGTGATAACTCGTGGAGTATTGCAAAAAGATACGGGATACCAGCAAATGATTTGATGAAAGCAAACAACATTGATTCCTTAACGATACTTAATATAGGGCAAAAATTAAAAATCCCGGTATATCATATTCCAGTTAAGAGTACTCCTGGTGAAAAATATGGTGAACTTTTAGATTGGTGGACAGAAGCACAGTACGTTATACCTACAGAATGTACTTTTGAGGTTGTAGATTTCTATACCGGAAAATCTTTCTACGCAAAACGTACGGCAGGTTCAAACCATGCTGATTGTGAAACTATTGCTGTGAAAGATACCAACATTATGAAGGAAATATGGGGCGGTTTTAGCTGGGTGAGGAGGCCTGTAATAATCAAATATAACGGAAGAAAAATTGCAGCAGGAATGACCGCAATGCCGCATGCAGGAAATGACAGCGCTCAGGGCGGTGTGTGGACATCATGGAGAAGCGGTAATTATGGTGCAGGAACAAACCATGACTACATCAAGGGTAATGGTATTGACGGTCACTTTGACATACATTTCTACAATAGTACCAGGCATGTTGACGGCAAACAGGACCCAAACCACCAGAAGTGCATACAAATAGCTGCCGGAAAGTAATAGGAATAACCTTGTAATTAATTATTGTTGAAGTAAACAGGAGATAGTTTTACTCCGGGATAGCTTTTCGCTATCTCAGAGTAAAACTTAAATTTTAATTGTACCTAATTAAAAACTGCCTCTTAGTATATATTAACAACTGTACCAACGGCTACTTGGTTAAAAAGCTCGTTGACATCCTCGTTATACATTCTGATACAACCGTTAGAAGCAGCCGTACCTATGGAAGCCGGATTGTTATTTCCATGGATTCCATAGTGTGGTCTTGATAGCCCCATCCACCTTGTTCCAAAAGGTCCCCCAGGATTAATTTGCTTATTTACTATAATGTATGTTCCACGCGGTGTAGGGGTTGATGGTTTGCCGATTGCTATAGGATATGATTTAACAAATTTTCCTTCGCGATATAACGAAAGAATTTTAGCAGATAAGCTTATAGTTATGCGTGCAGGGGATGGAGATATTGGTATACAGAGTACCTGCCCAACATTAAGAGCATATGGATTAATACTGAAATTTGCATTTACAAGTTGCTGTACCGTTACGTTAAAAATACCAGCTATAGTTGTTAGTGTATCGCCTTTTTGTATAACGTAATAATTCATTGTTGGGCAAGCAGGTTCATTTGCTTTGGGCTGGGGGATACAAATTACTTGACCTATGTACAGTCTTTCAGGGACAATACCAGCATTGGAATTGAGTATATCACTCACAGTGATGTTAAACCTTGCAGCTATATTTGCAATCGTATCACCTCCCCTTATTTCATAAGGCGATGTACCGATGGGACATTTGGACACCGGTTGTGGCACACAGATTACCTGACCAATATACAGTATTTCGGGTACAATCCCCGGGTTTGCCGCTAGTAAAGCCGGTACGGTAGTGTTAAACCTTCTTGCAATAACTGCTAATGTGTCTCCACTCTGTATCCCATAGGCAGTTGACCCGGTTGGACATGTTGGCTGTGCCTGAGGTACACAGATTACCTGACCTATGTACAGCCTTTCTGGTGTAATTTCTGGATTTGCAACAAGAATAGCCTGTACGGTGGTGTTAAATCTTTGAGCTATAAGATAAAGAGTATCTCCTACTCGTATAGTGTAAGCTGCAGTGCCTAACGGGCACTGACGATTAAAATTTATATGAATCATTGTTTTCACCTCAATTATTTGAAAATCCTTGGACTATGATATATCTATAACCGTTCCTACAGGTACAAGATTAAATAGTTCGCTTATATCTTGATTGGACATAATTATATTGTTTTCTGTTGCAAGAATATTGATAAATTCAGGAGTGTTTATGCCATGGATTCCAAAGCCTGCTTCAGACAGCCCTATCCACCTTGCTCCAAAATCAACACCCGGATCAACCTGTTTGTTTAGAACTGTAAATGTTCCTTGTGGTATCGGAAAAGCAGGGTTTTCATTCGCTATGTTATATCTTCTGAATTCATTTCCATCACGGTATACAACAAGACTTCGATTTCCTACGTCAACGTTGATACTGACCGGAGGAGGGGCTACAGGTATACATAACACTTGATCTACATATAAATCATTGGGGTCGATTCCGTAATTTGCGTACAGAAGCAGTTGGGGAGTAATATCAAAATACTCTGCTATTGATTCGAGAGTATCTTCAGATACTACAACATAATAGTTTGTGGTCGGACAGGAAGGATATATTTGCATACTTATAGGTACGCATATTTGTTGGCCAATCCTTAATGAATTTGGATCAATAATTGGATTTGCATTAATGATTTCCTGAACGGTTGTACTATATTCCTGCGCAATACGGTTTAGAGTGTCTCCTGATCTTATCGTATAAGGGACTGAGCCTGCTGGGCATTGCCTGTATAAATATAAAGAGAACATAATATCCACCTCAAATAGCTAATTGTTACTATAAGTAAACACAACATGAGTAAATATAGTATAGTATATTATATTTACTCATGTTAATTTTGTTACAACTATTGATATTTATATTATATAGGTCATGTAGTTGTACTAAGGCCTCCGCCATCTAGATTAGAAATACTGAAAATAGGGATATCGCTGATTTTAGTATTTATTAGTGGGACAATGAGAATAACAGGATAGTATCTATCGGTAAGAAATGCCTAGATAGTTTATTAATAAGATATATCATCAATATATATTGTTCCGCTCCAGTCAGGAGCACCTTCACCTTTACCAATCATGATACCTATTTCGCGAGTATCACTTTCTTTTACGCCAACAGGAGCATAAGAAAGTTCGTTCCAACCGGGTTGAAGAGAATTCGCAATATCGTTCCACCCCCCATCGCTCCACATATAATTCGCAGTTGTTTTAATATATAGTACTGCACCAAAGGACGCCGATTTAAATTGATCCTCAAACAATTCTTTAGGTAAATACATTTTTGCAGATAAGAGCTTTCCTTTTAAGTCAATAGGTTTGTCAAAATTGATCTAAAATGCACCTTTTGTGGTTTTTGAGCTTCCATTCGAGCCTTTCATATCACAAGTTATAGCAACGGAGGTTGCTCCCGAGGCTTTTTGATCAGTGCTTAAAGCAAAGCTTGTAAAACCAAGTTCTCCGTTATTCTCCGTTTCCCAAGTTGACATGCACCAATTGCCCAAATCTTTTTCAAAGTCGGCATTCGTTGGAATTGATGACATTGTATCTGTTTCGTTTTTGTTTTCAGATAAGGGTTGATCATTGTTATTGGTTGGAGTTGAAGCATCACCTGTAGATGCACATGCAGAAATAAAAAGCATTAATGAAAGAAAA
The DNA here is from genome assembly GCA_964466645.1 of uncultured Acetivibrio sp. Taxonomy (GTDB): domain Bacteria; phylum Bacillota; class Clostridia; order Acetivibrionales; family Acetivibrionaceae; genus Acetivibrio. Next base: position 6,633 of record CAYXPB010000239.1, read on the forward strand.
AGCATTAATGAGAGCATTGCTCTAAAGTTCGTCATTGATTTTCCCCCTTTTGTTAATTAATGAGGTGTGAATAAGTTTTCCGTCAGATCTAAGCGTGAGTTCAACACAAACACTATCGTCGATGTTGTTTGGACTATTGCTAAATATTCCTTCTATAGTAATGCCTCCATCAGCTTTTTCAATAGCTGTTGCAGAAATTAAAGCGCTATTATTTTCATAAACTCCAAAAACTTTTTCCCATAAAACATTCCCAGTACTGTCAAACTTGATAGTAATCATATTAGCATCGGCCGGTGCATTTCCTACAGCTAATTTGCTTCCATTGCTTAGCTCGAATATATTATAGTAACTGGCATTGCCCTCCCAAGACTTGTATTCAAAGGAGTTGCTCCGTACTTTTCCCAAAAAGAGTACACATGAAACTGCTATAATACAAAGCAATAAGAATAAATTTGTGTTGAATTTTGACTTTAGCATACATTTCCTCCTTAGAATCCAGAACTTTTATATAAAGTTGAAGTCTATATCGGCAAAGTATTAGAATATTATTACAGTAAATATATTGTTTTTTTATAAAAAATTATATTTAGGTGATTCCTAAAAAATAACTGGTCAATGGGTGTTTCAAAAAAGCTGATTTACATTTTTTGCGTCGCAAAATAATGTTCCTATGTTTGAAGCTCTATAGCTTCATTATTGGGTTGAAACTATATACATTGACTAATGAATTTTTTTGAAACACCTTACATATCATTGAAAGCTTTTTTGATGTAATAAAAAGTTTGCCATTAAATTTGAACTCTCTATGTTAACAAAGATATGTTAGATAATACTCGGTATTATTGTTATGTTTGTTGTTTGAATTAAAGGTTAAACTACTATATAATAACAAAAAAAATAACTGTGAGGGTTGTATATCATGGAATGGATTGAAAGTTTACTTAATCAATACGGGCTAAATGCTAAACCTGCGGGGGTTGTATCTGGAGGTGTAATTGCTCTACTCATTATTTTGGCTTCTGTTATGTCTTATATTATAGTTAAGAGTGTTTTCCTGAAAATCATAATACGGTTTGTAAAGAAAAATAAGTTTGAATGGGATGATGTTTTACTGCACAGAAAGGTTTTTCATAAATTATCTCTTATTGTACCAGCTTTAGTTATTTATTTTATGGCTTCAATTTTCACAAATTATTACTATTTGATTCAACGGTTACTATTAGCCTATATTCTAATTGTTGTGATATTTGTTATTGATGCAGTTTTAGACTCAGTTGATGATATATATAGAAAGTATCCAATTTCTAAAGTGAGACCTATTAAGGGATTTTTGCAAGTTGTTAAAATAGTCGTATATATTGTTATTGGAATAGTTATTGTTGCAAATCTGATGGGTGAGAGTCCTTTGATTTTGCTTAGTGGAATTGGAGCATTAACAGCAGTTTTTTCATTTATATTTAAAGATTCAATTCTT
>CAYXPB010000240.1:0-8094 GCA_964466645.1 uncultured Acetivibrio sp.
ACCCCGGACCTACCGGTTATGAGCCGGTTGCTCTAACCAACTGAGCTAAAGGCCCTCGTAAAGACGACAAGTGTTAGTATAAAGGAAAAGCTAAGTTTAGTCAAGAGGTAATTTTATAAAAGTAAAAATTTTTAAGGATAGGATTACGCAATATAGTAAGGACATTTCAAGAAATAACTGGTCAACGGATGATCAATAAAAATTTGATTTTATTGGGGTGGAACTATATATATTGACTAATGAATTTTTTTTGCAAAAACACCAAAATAAATTCATATGGGAATTTATTTTCTGTTGTATTTGCAAGTTTATGCGGCTTTATTGTATAATTAAGAATAAATTTTATTGTGTTTTTTATATGGTATTACGATTTTAAAAAGCTTTCAAATTGCCATTTTTAATAATTTGATGGTAGTTATGCAGATAATATTGCTAAAGTATTTTTTAATATACCAATAGAAAAACTTATATGTTACTTTCAAAAAAGATTACTAAAAACTATGTTTTTTGAACAATACTAAGTTAATAAGAAAAACAATGAGGTGTAAAATGGAATACATGACTGTATTAAAAGAGCTTAGCACATTTACAGGGGTTTCGGGAAGAGAAAAGGAGATATCTGCATACATAGCGGATCTCTTTAGAAAATATTGTGATGATGTAATAATAGACAAATTCTATAACGTAAGCGGATATAAAAAAGGTTCTGACTCGGCAGGGAAAAAGATTATGATTATGGCACATCATGATGAAATCGGTATGCTAGTTAAAAGCATTGACGATAAAGGCTTTATAAAGTTTACCAATATCGGTGGAATAGACAGTAAAATTCTTTTAGCCCAAGAGGTTGTTGTCCATGGCAGCAAAGATGTATATGGGGTTATAGGAGCAAAACCTCCTCATCTTCTCAAACCTGAGGAAGCAAAAAAGGCAGCTAAAATGGAGAATTTATATATAGATACTGGGCTTAGCAAGGAGAGTATATCAAAGCTGGTTTCAATAGGTGATGTAATAACCTTTAAAACCTATCCTTTTGAACTTAAAGGGAATAAATTAAGTTCAAAATGCCTTGATAACAGGGCAGGGGTTGGTGTTTTGTTAGATGTTATGGAGAGGCTTTCAAGACTCAATCATAACTATGATGTAGTATTTGTTGCTACATCTCAAGAAGAACTTGGTCTAAGTGGTGCAAAAATTGCCGCATATAATATAAACCCTGATATTGCAATTGTTGTAGATGCTTGTCATGGAGAAATCCCTGATGCCTCAAAGGACGAAACTTATGCTTTAGGTAAGGGGCCTGCGGTTGCGATCGGACCGAATCTTCACAGAATATTTACAAAGAAAATAATGGATGTGGCAAAGGAAGAAAACATTGCCTATCAGGTTGACGTAGAACCTGGAAATACAGGGACAGAGGCTTGGGCAACCCAGGTGTCGAGATCAGGAATTCCAACATTACTGATTTCCATTCCACTCAAATATATGCATACGACAATTGAAACAGTACAAATAAGTGATATTAAGAATACCGGTAAGCTGGTTTCAAGGTTTGTCTCAGAGTTATAGAATTGCCTAATTTTTCGAACGAAGTGAAAGACGGAAAAGCGCAGTGGGCAAAAGGAGCACATAAGCTTTTATTACAAAGGTTGAAATGGAGGAAGTAAGGTGTATATAAAAGAACTTACTGAATTAAATGGCGTTTCGGGTAATGAGGATGAAGTCAGAGAATATATAAAAAAACATATTAAAGATTTGGCAGATGAAATTAATATTGACTCGATGGGTAATCTAATCGCATTTAAGAAAGGTAAAAACAGCAAGTATAAGGTTATGCTTTCTGCACACATGGATGAAGTGGGATTTATGGTTACAGGGTTTGGCGAAAGCGGTGTTGTAAAATTTGCCACAGTAGGAGGTATTGATGAAAGAATACTTCCCGGAAAAAGGGTGTTGATTGGTGAAAAAAATATTCCAGGTGTAATAGGGTCAAAACCCATCCATATGCAAGAAAGAGAAGAAAGAAACGTTAATATAAAGTTAAAAAGGATGTACATAGACATTGGTACTGACAAAAGGGAGGAAGCTGAAAAGCTGGTATCATTAGGAGACTATATGGCCTTCTATAGTCCATATACACAGTTTGGAGAAGGACTTATCAAGGCAAAAGCTCTAGACGATAGGGTGGGCTGTGCAATACTTATAGAGGCACTAAAAGACAGATACGAGTTTGACTTGTATGCTTGCTTTACAGTGCAGGAAGAGGTGGGACTTAGAGGCTCCGAAGTTGCTGCCTATACGGTTAATCCTGATATTGCTTTAGTAGTAGAGGGAACAACCTGTTCCGATGTGCCGGGAGTTGAAAAAGGTGAGTATTCCACAGTTCTTGGAGATGGAGCTGCACTTACTATAATGGACCGTACTTCCTACCCAAACAAAAATTTCGTCAATTATATCTATGAATTGGCGCGAAAAAATAAATTATCAATACAATTTAAGCAAACCAATTCCGGAGGCAACGATGCCGGAAAAATACAGATGAGCAGAGGCGGGGTAGTAACGGCTTCAATATCGGTTCCTTGCAGGTATATTCATTCGCCTGTATCGGTTATGAGTGAAAAGGATTTTAATAGTTGTAAGGATATTGTTATAGCAGTTTTGAAAGACCTTGGAAAAAATCAGCAGCTTATTGAAAACATGATTAGGATATAAAACAGGAGGAATTATATATGTTTGATTTGATAAAAAGATTGACAGACTCATTTGGTGTTTCGGGTAACGAAGAGGAGATAAGAGAAACCATCATTAATGAAATAAAGAATGATATTCAGGAAATAAGTGTGGATACTTTGGGAAACCTCATTGCTATAAAACCTGGAAAAGGGAAAAAGATAATGGTAGCAGCACATATGGATGAGATAGGTGTTATGGCTACATATATAGATGAAAAGGGGTTTATAAGGTTTTCTAATGTTGGAGGAGTTTCATCGTTTACTTCAGTGGGTCAAAAAGTAAAATTTAAAAACGGTACTATAGGTGCTGTGTTTTACGAGGATAAGCTGGAAGATATGAAAAATCTTAGACTGTCAAAGATGTATATAGATATTGGTGCAAAGGACAAAAATGAAGCAGAGAAATCAGTTCGTATAGGAGATGTTGCCATTTTTGTGGGCGATACTATAAGGCAGGGAGATATGGTTTTTTCTAAAGCGATTGACGATAGAAGCGGATGTGCTGTTTTGGTTAAGGCAATAAAGGAATTGCCTCAGACAGACAATGAGATATATTTTGTGTTCACCGTTCAAGAGGAAATTGGACTTAGAGGGGCTAAAACTGCTGCCTATCAATTAAAACCTGATATGGCTATTGCGGTAGATGTAACTGCTACTGGAGATACACCAGAAGCACAGCTTATGGAGGTAAAATGTGGAGCTGGTCCTGCAATAAAGATAAAGGATAGATCAATAATTTGCCACCCTGAAGTTAAAAAGTTATTAGAAGAATCGGCAAAAAATATAAATATTCCCTATCAGTATGAGGTGCTCGAATTTGGAGGTAGCGATCCGGGAGCAATACATATTTCAGCGGGAGGTGTCCCCTCCGGAGCAATTTCTATTCCGTGCAGATATGTTCATAGTCCGGTTGAGGCAGCTAGTCTAGAGGATATGGAAAATGCGGTAAAACTTCTTGTAGAAGCGATAAAATAGATTAATACCTAAACAGTAAGACTAATATAATATCTTATAGACCTTTTGTTTTGGTTATTTCAAAAAGCCTATAATAAACCGGAGGTAAAGAACGTGAAAAAAATTGTCTATATGATTTTTATATTACTTATATTTTCAGGTTGTGATAATACTTTAAAAGATAATAGTATTGAGAAATCAAGTCTTTCATCTGAGTTGTCCATCGAAAGTGGTTATAATAATGACAAAATACCACCGCTAAACCAAGAGGATATTAACCAAGAGGATATTGTGTTGGATGATTATGATATCAATATGAAAAGGGACTTGTTGTGCCTTAAGATGGCCTATCCGGAGTTTATTTCATATTTTGAAAGAAGTGCAAAAGATGAAGTATATTTAGTTGTGAAATCAGGGAACAAGCTTTTGTACGATGATAGAATTTCAAAAACTTATGATCAAAAACTTGCCAATGCAGATTTGCAAGACACAATGGAAATGCTTTATCCCCTTGGTGATATTTCAGAATTGATGGATGATAACTATGATCCTGGTCGGTTTAGGTGTTATGCTTTACTGAAGGAAGTATATGGGGGCTCGCTCCAGCAGATAGAGAAAAGCCTAGAAGGGGTAACTATCGGAGGGAAAGTATGTTCGTTTAATAATAAAAATAATGCGTCCTCAGCACTAAAACAGGCTGCTGAGGGTATGAAGATTTTAGTTCAGAGCAGCAATAATGTCCACCAAAATATTTTTCCTGTTAACGGTACGTACAATTATAGAGTAATTGCAGGAACAAACCAGTTAAGCCCGCATGCCTTCGGAATAGCGATAGACTTTAAAAGCGATAAGAGGGATTACTGGAAATGGGCTTCTAGGGAATTAGGACAGCAAAGATTAAGTGAGTATCCTAGACAAGCTGTGAAAGTTTTGGAAGAAAATAATTTTATATGGGGCGGTAAATGGGCACACTTTGATATTTTGCACTTTGAATACAGACCCGAATTACTTATCAAAGCCAGATACCACGTTGAGAATTTTGAAATGGGAGGGGAGTGGTATTACGGTTTTCCTACAGAGGATAAAATAGTTAAAAGCTATATTGAAACAATAGACAGAATATAAGCTTACCAACCAAGAATTATATCCACTAACAGGGATTTAAACACTGCAAAATATTCTCTGATTACGCAATTAGGGAATACTCCAATCCATGTTTTAGAGGGTATTCCATAGGGTGTAAAATCGTTAAAGGAGGCTAAAACCTTCGATCTTGCCATGTGGAAATCGCTTGTGACAACCATTAATTTATAGTCGCTTCTTCCCGTTTGTGCTTCAAGAATTTGTTTTGTGTATTTGAAATTTTCCATTGTACTAGTTGCTTTTGTTTCTACAATAATTTTCTCTTTAGGAATACCGTTTGCTATAAGATAGTTTTCCATAGCTTCGCCTTCGGATATGGTTTCTCCGTACCCTTTACCACCGCTTACTATTACCTCTAAATCAGGGTGTTGGTTTGAAAATTTAATACCTTCATCTAACCTGAATTGCAAAGTCTTAGTTACTTCTCCTCCTTTTACACCTCCGCCGAGAATTATTACATAATCTACATCGTTGTAACTGTCTGCATCCACGTTAGAAAAAATAAGCCCTACCACTAGAACAAAGGATATTATAAAACCCCAAACACATATTTTTATTGATCTTCTTATAAACACCTTTTGTATTTTTGATAAATTAAATATGCCTTTAATTTTAAGTAAATTATATGTGATTAATACAATCCCGGCCAATAAAGGAAATAATATACCGAAATTTATAACTGTGCCAAACGCAAGTAAAATTATAAAATCCAGTACTCCTAATATACCTAAAATTAAACCGATATACGTTATTGTGTTATTAATTAATTTCTTCATTAAAAAATTCGACTCCCCCTATTAAAAAAAGTAAATTATTTTTTTGATCCGCAATTGCTAAGTCCCTTTGAAAACAGATTTTATTAAACTGGCGATTGACCGATTATTTTTTAGGAATAACCTAATTAACATTATAACGTAAAACGATCAATATGACATAATAGTTTTAACTATTTAATAAAAATTTAATCGAAAAAAGTATAAAGAAGGAGTTTTTTGTTCTATAGCGAATAAAATAACAGAAGGTACATGTTTTTATGTATATGTTTTGCAAATTTAAACGCTTACAAAAATAGGAACATTATTTTGCTATGCAAAAAATGCAAATCAAATTTTGAAATAGCAATTGACCAGTTGTTTTTTAGAATTACCTAAAATAAAAATGTGGGGTGTTTATATGAAAATTACTTTTTTAGGGGCAGCAAAAACCGTTACCGGTTCATGTTATCTTATTGAAACTCAAAATACAAAGTTTTTGGTTGATTGTGGCTTATTTCAGGGTCATGCGAAAGAAGATATATTAAATGCTGAAGAATTCCCGTTTAATCCCGCCGAATTGGATTATATATTCTTAACTCATGCTCATATTGATCATAGTGGAAGAATACCTAAAATATACAATGACGGTTTCAACGGCGAGATTTATGCTACAAAAGCTACAGCAGAATTATGTGCGATAATGCTTCCGGATTGTGGTCATATACAGGAATTTGAAAACGAGTGGAAGAATAAGAAAAGGCTTAGGGCAGGAAAGCCCCTTGTAGAGCCTATTTATACATATCAAGATGCTTTAGATTGTATTAAGCTTTTTAAAAAAGTCAACTATGGGGAAGCGCTGAAGGTAAACGATGAAATAAAAGCCCGTTTTAATGATGCTGGGCATATACTTGGTTCTGCAATAATTGAATTCTGGATTTCAGAGAAGGGCAAGGAAACAAAGATAGTATTTTCCGGTGACTTAGGCAATAGGGATATGCCTATACTTAGGGACCCAACCATTCTCGAAGAAGCAGATTATCTTGTGATTGAATCTACATATGGGAATAGAGTACGTGAAAACCAAAGTAATAGGTTTGAATATTTTGTCGACATTATAGATGAGACCATAAATAAAGGTGGAAATGTTATAATTCCTTCTTTTGCTGTAGGTAGAGCACAAGAGGTAATATATGAACTTAACAAGGAAAAGGAGTCTTACGACAGTAAATTAAAAAAATTATTCAGCGTTCCTGTTTTTGTAGACAGTCCATTGGCTATATCGGCAACGGAGGTTTTTAGAAATAACCTTGATTGTTATGATGAAGAAGCACGAGAGTACATTGACAATGGAGATAACCCTCTAGACTTTCCAGGACTTAAATTTACAAGATCGGCGGATGAATCAAGAGCTCTAAACGATAGGAATGACAGTTCCATAATCATTTCTGCAAGTGGAATGTGCGAAGCAGGAAGGATTAAACACCATCTTAAGCATAATTTGTGGAGAAAGGAATCCACTATATTATTTGTAGGTTATCAAGCCCGAGGTACTCTAGGAAGAAAATTGGTAGATGGGGCTAAAAAGGTTAAAATCTTCGGCGAAGATATTTCGGTAAATGCTCGTATAGAAATGATTGAAGGTTTTTCAGGCCATGCTGACAAAAATGGGCTGCTTGAGTGGATAGGAAGTTTTAAAAGAAAACCTGTTAAGATATTTATTGTTCATGGTGAAGAAGAATCAATGGTTGATTTTTCAAGTGAAATCAATGAAAAGTTTAATGTACAGACAATTATTCCTGAAAAAGGTGAGAGTTTTGTAATTACTACTGATAAGGTTATTGAAGCAAGCGAAGGGGTTAAGACAGCTGTTTCCTTTAAACGCCTTGCCATTATTGATGTTCTTGAGACTTTGAAGGAAGAAATTGACGAACTTTCTGATGTTCTTATGAGTGATTTGAAGAAGGAAAAATCTGATATTGAAGTGGATGAACTAAGAGCGAAGCTTAAGAATATAGAGAAGTCTATAGTAGACACGTTGAAGTAAGTCTTTAAAGTTAAGGTGATTTAAAAAAAATTAGTCCATTTTAAAAAACTTGATAAGGCCATTTCAAAAAATAACCTATACAATATTTGAGTCAGTAAGCCCTTCAAATCAGATTTTTTGAAATGGCAATTGACCAGTTGTTTTTTGGGAATCACCTAAATTGTTGTTCTAAAAAGTCCGATACTTGATGAAATAAGAATACCTGATGCTCTTTTTAGAGAAATCAGGTATTTTTTTGTTTTGATTTGACCCGTAGCGAGTTTACATTCTCTTAGCCTTGGAATTTCGGTTCTTGGAATAGTATGGTGAGCTTTTAAATATACACACACAGGGATAATTAGTAATTGACAATAAAGGGTTTATATTTGATAATAATTATAATGTATTGCTAATTGAACAAATAGTTAATAAATAAATATAGTAATGGGGGATATGTTAATGAAGAAACTAATGCTTGGTAATGAGG
>CAYXPB010000241.1:0-903 GCA_964466645.1 uncultured Acetivibrio sp.
TCCATGTTCCGTCGGAGTTTACTTCTACTGTTCCGTTAGCTGGATCTGTTTTTTTTACATAAGTTAGTGTATCTCCATCCTCATCTGCTCCAACTACCTTACCTGATACCGCTGTATCTTCAGGTGTTGTTTCACTGTAGTTCGGTACTGTTGGTATGTTATTATTTCCTTCTAAACGTGGAAGCTTTCCTTTAAATAGTGAGTTATGTGCCTCTATATGAGATCCATCAGGACCATCACTTAATGAATTGGCAATAAAATTCCCTTCAACATTGCCATATCCTTTTGAAACCCAATCTGCTTTTGGTGCTAATACTGAACCCTTAATTGTTAAATTGTTATTCCACAATGAAGTTGCCTCATAGAAATTCCATAAAAAGTACTGTCCATTTTCAGTGGTAGCAGTCACTCCTTTATAAAAAATAGCATAGTTACCAAAACCAATATTGTTACCTTTAATATTTATTAATGCCGTAGAACCTTCCGGTACTATAATGTTAATTTGATAAATGGCATCTAAGGATAGACCACTTCCTTCTAAATTATTGCCATCAATTAAAAAAACATTACAATCGGAGTTTGTACCTTCAAGTATCAATTGGCCATATTTAACCTGGGAAATTCCATTAATTTCGCATTTAGACCATGTTTGAGACGCGTTTTCAAAAAATACCCTTGCTGCTGCAAAATCAATAATATCCGCTCTAATAGGGTTATTAACTCTGTTTGGATGATCCATACCATAATTGATTATGTTGCTCTTAGTGGAGATTACAGTATTTCCATTCAAGTTTTGTGCACTTGTAATGTTTACATTACCTCCAACAACTAAATCCGCACGTGTGGAAGACTGTTCAAGCTTACTGCCTACTGCGTAGTCAGAGTAAGTAGCGTTCCCTCCAA
>CAYXPB010000241.1:913-2375 GCA_964466645.1 uncultured Acetivibrio sp.
CTGCCTTCTGAATCGACCTGGCTTTGTGTGTGGTTACCGAGAATAAAAAGATTAAAATCATTTGCTATACCAAAATTAGTGCTTTGATCATATGATCCTAAATAATCTGCTGCTTGAACTGATAGAAAAAGATTACTAATAAAAACGTTAACTATAATCAGCATAGTTAAAAAGATAGATAAGTATTTTTTTGTCACGATCTTTATTCCCCTTTAAAATAAAATTATCTATATGATCTCATTATCCAGATATAAGTATATGTCTATTCAAAAGAAGTGATTATTTGAGAACTTATTAGGATACGAGTTGCCTTAATTAAAATTTTACCATAATAATATAAAATATACCATCAATTTTGCTTTTTTTTGCTATTAATCTTTTTCATTTAATTTATTCCACAATTCCAACAATACAAACAACAAAATTCAACTTTAGGTGATTCCAAAAAAATAACTGGTTAATGGGTATATCAAAAAAGCTTGATTATTGGGTTGGATATATATATTGACTAATGAATATTTTTGAAACACCTTACACATTTTATAGAATTATAATACTATAAGACCATTATCTAGGCATACTCCTAAATCTAATTTTCTTCGTACTCCTTTAAAATCAATTTCTAAAAGAGTTTGGTTGGTTTTGCATTCAAGAACGGCAACAATAACTCCTTCTCCAAAATGTTTATGCTTAATTATTAATCCTTCTCCCACCTCATTGATTGCAGTGTTACGAACAAGTATTTCAACTTCTTTTACAAAAGTCGATTTTGCAGATTTAGGACCGGGGCACAAAAGATAAATGTATTCCTTTGCTCTAGTCATACCTACATAAAACAACCTTCTTTCTTCCTCTAACACAGAATTATCATTATTCTGCTTTGCCGTTTCAACAACATTCACACCAGGAATTTCGTCCTCTCTAAGATCTATCATAAAAACAACATCATACTCAAGTCCCTTAGAAGAGTGTATTGTAGTAATAGTAATCCGTTCTTTATAATTCATATTTCCAGTACTCTCAAACATCATTTTCAAGTCTTCCACACGTTTCAAAAAATCTTGAATTGTCAAACATTCTTCAGCAATTGATTCTAAAATACCATACAGTCTACATAAATAATCAAAAGATAGTCCAGTATTTTCACAATAACTCTTTACATAATCAAAATAATTAAAGCTACTCTTTATATAGTTCAAAGCTTGTACAGGTCTTACATTTATCAATATAGCAAAATCTTTTTTAAGGTCTTCAAACCTATTTCTTTGAAACGGCTTTACTTCTTCACTTTCTAAAATTCTATCAATAATATGCTTCTCACAATTACCCTTTAGAGCACATTCCAACATCACTTTAGATATATAACGATTCATTTTGTAATATATTCTAGAGAAAGATTCATCATCTCGGGTATCTATTGCAAACTTAAAAAAAGCAATTACGTCTTGTACAACCCAGTGAC
>CAYXPB010000241.1:2385-5149 GCA_964466645.1 uncultured Acetivibrio sp.
AAGTATGACAGTTTGTTTTGTTTTACCTTAAAGGATATATCCTTACGATCTAATTTATCTGCAATTACAATAGAAGACAAATTATTTCGATATAGTATTGCTATACTTAAACCTTCTTTTAGATGCATTTCAAGTTTTTCTATTAAATAGTTAAGCTGCATATTGTTATCTTGCACATGCACTATGAATGGATCGTACTTTTTATCGTTATCTGTAGTGTGTTTTTTATCAAATCTGTGATTGTTCACTCTGATAAACATACTGCTTATATCAACGATATTCTTTGTTGAGCGATAATTATTCTCAAGATATAATACATTACACCCTTTAAAATGCCGTGCTATTTGCAGAATGTATTTAGGTTCGGCTCCTCTAAAGCCATATATGGACTGATCATCATCTGCAACAATAAAAACATTATTGTTCTGTGGATTTACAAGCAGTTTTAATATCTCAAACTGTATTTTAGATAGATCTTGCCCCTCATCCACCTGTATAAAAGAATATCTGCTTCTATAGTGAAGCAGTATATCGGGACATTTTAATAAAATATTGTAAGCATAGGTCAACATATCGTCAAAATCAATATAAAGATTGGTCCTTTTATACTCCTCATATGCTTTATAAATAAGCGAAAAGCTTTTTATGCCCGACTCAAATTTTTCAATATCCTTTATCATTTTATTCTTTACAAATCCAATTTCATTAATTAGATTCTCTAATTCATCATCATTAATTTTAGCATTATTTATCTGTAGATAAAGCCCCCTAATTACCTTTCTTTTATTCTCCTCAACCTTTTCTTCCCCTTCAATCAGTTTAAACTTCTTCCCCTGCCTATTCTCATAATCCCTTAGAATTCGCCTGCAAAAACTGTGCAAGGTTGCAAAATGAACTCTTTTAGAAATATCTTCTCCATAAATCCTTTTAAACCGATGCTCCATTTCCGCACGTGCTGCTTTGTTAAAAGTTAACGTAAGAATATTCTCTGGCCCTACTCCACAATCTAAAATAAGGTGCGCAATTCTTGCTGTGATTACAGTTGTCTTACCGCTCCCGGGCCCAGCCAAAACGAGGGCTGGACCATTCAAATGATTGACCGCCAGCAACTGCTGATTATTTAGCTTTATACTGAATTTATCTCTTAATCCACCAACGCTCATTTAAACCTTTCACCTTTTCCCTATCTAAATGTTTCGCAAAAAACCAGCTGTATAGCAGAAGTAACCTCTAAGGCTATTTCAAAAACAACCTATCTCTTTAACCTTTCTAAGTCTTCTAACTCAGCCATTTCTTTCTTTACAACAAAAGTATTTAGTATATAGAGCTCCGTCCCTTCATCATAATCAGACTTTATTATGTTGTAAGATTCCTTATACATGGTCATAGCAGTTTTATAGTCTTTAAGGCCCCTGTAAGCCCTTCCAAGGTTCAGATATGTTTCTGCAAGCTCTTCATTCGTGCAATTTACTTCCCCTTTTGTAGCTCTTAAGATAATACCGTCCAATATATGTTTACCCTCAGAATACTTCCATTCGTTTATCAGCGCTTCTGCCTTATATATCTCCAACTTGACCCTATACTTTTCGTAATGCTCTGGTATAATCTTTAAAGCTCTATCTACAGCTTCAATTGTTTCAAGTGATCTATTAGACCTTATCAACATTTCAGCCATATTATACCAGTTGATAAAATTTCTATCGTATATTCCCATACCCTCTTTAAGCACGTTAATGCTGTCCTTATAATAGCTGTAATACGCATCTTCTGCCGGCACAAGCCCTTCATCAACCCATCTCAAGATTAATGGAGGCACACTAATCTCCCTTTGGTCCTCCTCTTTTCTTGTCAAAACAATTTCGGGCTTCCTTTCGTTTTCAGCACCAGAAATACTAACAATATCCATTTCATTATATTTTATACTACTTACTTTATTAGGTTTATCTTTAAATGAAATTATGTTCAAGTTATATCCAACCTCAAAACCCAGATTCCACCCTAATAAAAGCTCAGAAACGTTATCGTCGTTTATATCAATAAACTGTGCCCAATCAAGACCTAAAACATTCACCACATTTTTTTCATGCCAAATCTCACGCCATTCATTATTCTCTTTTTTTAGTACAATAGCCCCCGAACTGCTGCCTAATTCATAACCTTTATAGGTAATAAGAATTTCATCTTGTCCGTCACCTTCAATATCTGCAAACTGTACTGCATCTTCACCATTTGGATGAATGGGGTATAGAAATTTCGTACCTTCCGGCAGGAAACTTTTTGCGATGGATTTAAAATCAGTATTATCTTCAATTACATTTTGTGAATACTTTGGAGGCTTAATTAAGCTTCTTGTTGGCGGCAGCGAATTACAACCTGTTGCCATACATATAATTAACATATTTATTATTACACTATGACACTTCAATTTCATATAAATTCTCCATTTCTAGGCTTTTCTTAAACATTACTGTAGCTAACACTTACATACATTAATTCTACATTACTTAATATTTTAAAGGGTTACAAAATATTAAAAAATCAAACTGTGGGAAACGGCAAAAAAATATCAACCCTTGTCCCTTCACCAAATATACTGCTTATTTCCATTCTACCATTATGTAACCTTACAATTTCATCACATATAGCAAGTCCTAGTCCATTACCTGAAAATGAAGTGCTCACTTTATAGAACTTTTCTTTTACCTTATGCAAATCGTCTTCCGGGATACCAATGCCGGTATCCTCAATAGCAATTAATATTTCT
>CAYXPB010000241.1:5159-8078 GCA_964466645.1 uncultured Acetivibrio sp.
CACCCTCCTGGGTATACTTCAGTGAATTGTCTAGGATGTTTATCATTACTTGCTTTAATCTGTTTCTGTCAGCCTTAATTAAAGCCAAGTCATCCTCAACCTCCAACTCAAGCATAATCCCCTGTCTCTGTGCTCTTGGGTTCATCTGATTTTTTATTTCACAAAGAAACTCCCCAACATCTAACGCATCAATTCCTAAAGAGGTGCTTTTAGATGCAAGCTTGGAAAAATCAAGCAGCTCATTTACAAGAAGAGCGAGCCTGTCTGTTTCGTTTTCAATAATTTCAAGACCTTCCCTGAATTCATCCACGTCGCTAAAGTCGCTTGAATTTAGTGTTGAAGCCCACCCCTTAATGGAAGTAAGAGGTGTACGAAGCTCATGAGAAATAGAAGCGATAAAATCATCCTTGAGCTTTTGATGATTTGATATCTCTTCAGCCATATGATTGAGCGTAACTGCCAACTTACCTACTTCATCATCATATCGTTTAGGAACACGTACCTCTAGCCTTCCAAGGGCTATTTCTTCTGCAGCATTTGTTATTTCTTTAACCGGCTTTATTATGGTACCGGAAAGAAAAAAACTAACCGCTAGTACAAGCAATACAACTATAATTCCTATAACTATAAAAAACAAAACCATCTTTAATATTATACTGTCTATTTCCGTAAGCGTTGAAGTCAACCTTACAACGCCAATAATTTTATCCTTCACAATTATAGGTTGCGATATAGAAAATACACGCTCATTTGTTAAAGAAACCTTACCTATCCACCTTGTCTTCTTCTTGCTTTTTATTGCATTCTGCACATCGGGGTGATTTACTTTAGTACCTACTGACCAACTTTCTTCCGAATCTGCTAGAATTTTTCCTTCGCCATCAATGATTTGAACCTGAGCATAAGTATTTACAAAGATGTTATCAAGCAACTTTTTAGCATTTTGTTCTAGACTTTCCACATCAGTATAATTACTATACGAATTCGCTGCAAACTCCGCTTGCTCATTTAGAATTGTTTCTACATCTCCGTAATAATATTGTCTTAACAAAAACACAAGAATGCAACTAAAAATAGTAACGGTTAACAAAATAATTATAAGATGACTTCCTACCAATCTGCCTTTAATACTTTTCAATCTAGTCACCCTTTCTCCACAGGTAGCCTCGTCCCCATACCGTTTCTATGAATTTAGGTTTTGATGGGTTGTCCTCTATTTTTTCTCTTAAACGTCTTATATGAACATCTACAGTCTTCGGATCACCAACAAAATCTTCACCCCAAACAAGGTTTAGTATTTCGTCTCTGTTCAATGCTTTATTTATATTGTTCATAAAAACCTTCATCAAACAAAATTCTCTTGGTGTAAATTCCAGTAATACATTGTCTTTATATATGCTTTGCGCCTCTAAATCAACTCTAAAGGGTCCAATACAGACGTCTTCTTTTTGTATATTTTTGTTCGTACGCCTTAGTATTGCCTTAATTCTAGCTATAAGCTCCATAGGATTAAAAGGTTTGATTATGTAATCGTCAGCACCCAACTCAAGACCTCTTACCTTATCAAGGTCTTGTCCTAACGCTGTAAGCATTATCACTGATATTTCTGGATAAGAACAGGATATCTCCTTGCAAATCTGAAAGCCGTCCATATCTGGAAGCTTTATATCCAATAAAACCAAATCAGGCTTTTCAAGTTTAACAAGTCTTAGAGCCTCATGTCCTCTTTCAGCTTCTAAAACTTCAAAATCATTTCTCTTAAGATTTGTAACAATAAAACTTCTTATAGACCTTTCATCTTCTACTACTAATATTCTAGCCCCCATTAAAATACTTCCTTTCCCCAATGCAATAAGATGTTTCAAGCCAACATTTATAGTCCAAACTTAATAACATCAAATTATTCAAATCAAAATGTTTCTATATAATTATTTTTCAAAATCACATTTTATAGTTTAATTATACCAAAAATACAAGTATAATAATTAATCTTGATGCAAATAAAAAATTATTAATTCATCAGACATTATTTTTGGATACAAGTATAATATCATAAAAGTGGAAAAACAAGTTTTAATGTTGTTTTTTTGATATAACCTAATTTATTATAATAATATTGGAGGATATTTTAATGCGAAGAAGTAATTATATTTGGGGAATTTTAATGATTGTATTTGGTGGCCTGCTGCTATCGGAAAATTTATTTAACTTTAACATCTTTTCACCAATGCTTTTTTTACCAATGCTTTTGCTTGGCTTAGGTCTGTCTTTTGAAGCAGGTTACTTTATAAACAGAAAATCCCCGGGATTACTTGTTCCCGGTGGTATACTTACAACTATAGGATTGATGTATTTCTTTGAAGTGATAACAAATTGGCAGTTTGCAGATTTGACCTGGCCTATATATGTTCTATCTGTTGCCATAGGCCTTTTCCAGCTCTATCTTTTCAGTGGAAGACCAAAAGGACTTCTTATACCCATTTTTATATTATTAGCAGTTGCACTCTCCTTCTTATCTATGAATGTTTTAAGTGTTTTTAGCTCGTGGTACGACTTTAAACTTGTTATATCATTGATTCTGATTGGCCTAGGGATTTATGTTGTAACTAGAAAAAGTTCTGTTCATAAAGAATGGAAGTAATCTTCGTGGACACTTAATAGTGCTTTATTATAAATAAGCGTAATAAAAAGCCGTTGGATTTGTTTTTCAAATCCACGGCTTTTTATGTGAAAAGTTACAGATATTTATTCTTTCTATAAAACCATAAAGAATCAAGCCTTTGGATAAGGTGATATCTAAAAAAATGGTCAATTTCCACTTTAAAAAACTTAATTTAGCCCCTTTTGAACAATGTTGATGTTACGAATTCAGAATCATGATCCGCCTAATCATTTCAAAATACCACAACAATTTGAACA
>CAYXPB010000242.1:0-3916 GCA_964466645.1 uncultured Acetivibrio sp.
ATTGGTGTTTGCATTGGTGTTTGCATTGGTGTTTGCATTGGTGTTTGCATTGGTGTTGGTGCTTGCGTTGATGCCGGTGTTATATCAATAGCTTCTTCTACATTTAATGTAGCAATTGGTGTGATAGACACATCTTCAGCATTCAAAGGTGAAGCAGTTGGTTCAGGTTTAGCATCAAAACTGTATTGTGGATTTTTGTCTAAAATTGCTTTTAGCAACTCATTTACATTAATGTTTTTTGCTTCATTAATTGAAAAGTCACTTCTGTGTTTTTTTAACTCATTATACAATTTATATCTTCCAGAAGATGTGCCTTCATTATGTGCATCTTCCCTCTCTGATATATTGGTTTGCAGAATATAAACATTTACTTTGCCCTTTTCAAGTATGTTCTTTTTCAACAAATTCATTATATTATCAAGTTTATCCTTTTTATCTTGATATTCTTTACCTTCTTCCTTCCTTTTAGTATTCAAAGTACTTGAGACCAATATATACTCCTTTGTATCTTCACTTATACTAGCAGTTCCATTAACCTCATCAACTATTTTGTTAATAGCTTTAGAAACCTCAACATTATCAATCCTTATTTTTTCAACAAAAACCTTTGCATCTTCATTTAGCGGGACCAAACGTAAAACCATTCCGTTATCATCAATTTCCATCTCAAGACTAGGATTAATGTCCACATCAACATAAGCAAATACTTTAGACTCAGATAACGTATTCATAATATTAATTTTACCTGTAAAGTATAAAAAACAGGTTATAGCAAATAGGATACAAGCAGCACTAAACATTAGTTTCGTTTGGATTGACTTTTTCTTAATAATATCGCTTTTTGTAAATTCAACATGCTTACCTACGTAGATTGTAGAACTTTTTTTTATATAAAAACACTGAAATTCATCATTAGTAACTATTGCCTTGTGTTTTGTCAGTTTTATTACAATCCCCTCGTATTTCATTTCTATCCCCCTAAAATGTGAAGTTTAGATATATTTATATCGGCTACTGTGTTTAGCATATTTTATTTAAATATGTTTTAAAATTCCCATAATCATTTCCATAGATTATACACAAGCAAATTATAAACTCCCTGTTTCTTTCAACAGTCTTTGGATGAACATCTATTATTTTAGAAAGCTCTTTCATATGGAAATACTTTTTGTTTCGTAATTTATCGTATATTTTTCTGTTTTCTACAATTTTTTTAGCTATACCTATACACATCAATTTTGAGTCTTTATGTTTAGGCATGTAATCAGGCAAATTAGCTATATTTAGTCCGAAATCTTCTAATTGCCTTGAGAAATCTTTTAGTTCATAAATAAATTCATATCTATCCATTTCTATGCCCGAATTGGATAAATTCAATTGTTCCTCAATATCTGCATCACTTTTAGCACCAAAATACGAAAAGGGAATTTCGTTTTTGCAAACAGACGATATTTTTCTAAAATAATCCACCATTCTCCTTTTTATTACTAACTCTGCAAATTTTATAAAATTTTTGCCTCTATCACCGTCAAATTTTTCAATAGCTTCATCAAACGCCATCAGGCCTATACTATATTCATCACTACTTTTCAAATCAATTATCTTTGATGAATAAAAACTTGAAACAACTTTTAAAACGAATGGTATATAGTCTTCAATAAATTTCTCCTTTAACTGCTTGTCTCCTTTTTTGATTCTTTCAACAATACGTGCTGCTGTTTCTCCTGTATAATTTAAAATAGCTGAAATAAATAGCATATTTACCTTACCTCACAATAATATTAAAAAAAACAATCTCATAATCATATAGAACCCAAACAAACCCTTATACAAGAAATCTTACATAAGAAATTTTAATAACTAAAGTTGAGTAATTTTTCTTCTTTGTGAATTTTTATTGCTAGTCATGTAATTAGTTCGAAACCACTTTTTCTTTTGTGTTCGGAATTTTGGAATATTTAATGAAATTTTTCTGTCATTTCATAAATAACTAGTGATAATTAATCCATAACCTCAAAAATGTGCTTATGGATTAACGAAGCTGCACTCTAGTAAAATTTTAAGATAAGTCCATTCATAAATATATGGTTATATTATATAATAAATGTAATTGGAAAACAAATACTAAATGGTAAAATTTTCAATTTCAATAAATATTGCATAGATTATTTTTTGAAATATCTTAATATACAGAAATTAGATATTCTTTAATTTAGAGAGGTATATTTATGTATTATATTGCCGAAATTCACTTTTTTCATTTTTATTACCTCTAGTTCTATTATTTTAGTACAACAAATCTGCTTATTTATTTAACCTGTTCTATCTCCTCTTTCAATCAAAATCTCAAAAATCAAAATGGCCTTAATCATTTCGTTATACTTTTACTACTGTATCTCGTGTCACTCCATAACTCAAATACCCCGAGTGAACTCCAAGCGCCCCATTCGATTTTTCAATAACTGAATAAAGTCCATTACCTATGTAATTAATACTCGCATATTTAGGTTCAATAATTATATCACCCTGGTTATTCTTTAAACCAACAAAATCGTTATACTTCGATATATCTTCTACAGTAAAAACTTCAAATTTAACTTCTTGTTGTTTAACTACGTTCTCAGGTAGTTTAGTGTTTGTAGGCTGACTATAAGGTGTTGAAATTGCACTTGATACTGTGGCTTTGTATTCATTGGGTTGATCTTCGGGGGCAGTTGTTGTATTACTACACCCTACTAAAAATATAGTAAAACATATAATTATTTTTTTCCTCATTTTCTTATATTCACAATAAATTTTATTTCCATCAGCCTCGTTAGAAAATTTATTAATTTCTTTCACAACAATTACTCCTTACAATGTATTTTATTAAACTATTTTGCCTTCATCTGTAAAAGTAATGATTCTAGTTGATTTGTACCAAACATCAATTTCTTCTTTTGTAGGCATTTCAAACAAAAGCATTAGTTTTTTCAAAAGTCCTTCATCAACATAGAAATCAGAACCGCCATTGCCCTCTTCAATTTTTCTATTTCTATCAGCAATATTTTCATACCAGTCAATATCATCAACATCAACATAATGCCATTCATATTGAATTCCGTTTGATTTAAAGTATTCAGAGATTTCTACTCTATCCTTATTTGACCAGAAACCCCAATCCAATATAACATTAGCACCTGCATTCACTATATCAACTGCCTTTTTTCTTAGATATTTATTAACCCTATCCGCAAAAAGGTTATAAAATTCCCCTTGTTCATTATTAATCAAATCATAGGTTGCTTCATCTGTAGACAAAATAACAGCATTGTCTTTTGATTGTATCTGTTTTGCATAGAATGATTTACCACTGCAAATTTTACCACATATTAATATAACTTTTTTCATAGAATTTCCCTCCCTTAATACTCCCTTACATGTAAATGACTATTCCTTTTGTGATACATAGTTATATAATTTCAGTTCTCATGTTAATCTTTTTCTCATGACATCCTTGTATTGCTTGACCATCTTGCTCCAAATATAGTTTTATTATACATTTACTTTTGTTATAATCTATGAATGCTAACTTTTAGCACTTACAAAAAACAGCGTATAAGCCAAAAAGACTGGCCTTGAAAGCCAATCTTTTT
This sequence comes from uncultured Acetivibrio sp., assembly GCA_964466645.1. Taxonomy (GTDB): domain Bacteria; phylum Bacillota; class Clostridia; order Acetivibrionales; family Acetivibrionaceae; genus Acetivibrio. The sequence continues at coordinate 3,636 of CAYXPB010000242.1, forward strand.
GATAATTATAATGAGTAAGTCTATAAGCCGGGTTCTGTATTTGATAGTCATCTATCTAGACCTTACATTTCTGCAAAGTTCAAGCCACCAACCCGGGACTGGCGGGCCACCATAATGTCCCTCTTTACGGTGTTGCTCCAGGTGGGGTTTACATAGCCAGCAAGTCACCATGCCGCTGGTGAGCTCTTACCTCACCTTTCCACCCTTGCCGTGCTGGAGACTGGAAGTGAGAAGTTAAATATAATTCAAGCCTCTAACATTAAGCTTCTAATTTCTATGCT
>CAYXPB010000242.1:3926-8069 GCA_964466645.1 uncultured Acetivibrio sp.
GGTGGGCTCTTACCCCACCTTTCCACCCTTGCCTGTTTCCCGGTATACTGCTGTATACCGTTTTTCAGGCGGTATATCTCTGTTGCACTTTCCTTGAAGTCGCCTTCACCGGGAGTTACCCGGCACCCTGCCCTATGGAGCCCGGACTTTCCTCGTGTACAACCTTTCGGTATTATACACGCGACTATCTGGCTTACTCAAAATTAAAATTTGCCTCTTTCCTCGTTCGTAAGAGGCTCAATGTAAATAAAATTATAACCTCAATTACTTTATAAGTCAAATAAATTTAAATGGATCCCTTTCCACATTGTTACTTAATACATCTAAATCTTTGAACCTCTCTTTCAGAATCTCAACCAGCCTTGGCACTATAATCCTTTCTGTGCTAAAGTGACCGGCATCAATAACACACATGCCCATTTGCAACATATCTAAAGCATCGTGATATTTCACATCTCCGGTAACTAAAACATCTGCCTTTGACTTTACTGCTCCGATAATTTCATTGCCAAAACTGCCGCAATAAACAGCAACTTTCTTAACTTCTTTTTCTAGATTTCCGATTACACGTACGTTAGGAGTATTAAGCTTGTTTTTAACTACCTGAACAAAATTGTTCAAACTCGTTGCAGCATCTATTTCACCCACATACCCCAATCCATATTCCTTTGCTGAAACTTCAAGCTGATACAAGTCATAAGCGACTTCTTCATAAGGATGGGCGTTTATCATAGCACTTACAACCTTACCAATTATCCTTTCACTTGCAACTGTTTCCAATCTGTATTCTTCAACCTTTTCTAAATTACCTTGAGAACCGATATATGGATTTGTTCCTTCTAGAGGTTTGAAGGTTCCTATTCCTTCGGTACAAAAAGTACAATCACTGTAATTTCCAATCCAACCACCACCAGCTTTCCCTAAAGCTTCTCTCACTACGTCAACACTGTCTTTCGGTACAAATACTACTAATTTCAATAAACGCTCGGTTTTATAGTGTTTGAGATTTACTAAATTTTTCAGTTGAAGAACCTTAGATAACTGCTCGTTAACTCCTCCATCCGTTACGTCAAGGTTAGTATGTGCACTATAGACGTTTATTCCCTTCCTGATTAGCTTCATTATCATTCTGCCCTTAAAATCTTCGCTATTGATTCGCTTAAGCCCCTTAAAAATAAGAGGATGATGTGAAATAATCATATTAACATTATTTGACTCTGCCTCTTCAATAACCTCAGGTGTAACATCAAGACACACCATCAACTTTTTTATCTCATCTTCACGGCTTCCAATCATAAGACCTACATTATCCCAATCTTCCGCAAGGTGCGTCGGTGCAAATTCTTCCATAAATCTAACTATATCTCCACATTTAGCAGCCACTATATCACTCCTTTGTTTATTCTGTTACGCAGTGCATCTATTTCATTCCTGATATTCTTTTGATCACTTATAAGCGAAGAATCCTGATCCTTCATAGCTGACATCCCTTTAAGAACTTTATCCATAAGCTCAATTCGTCGATTTATATATCTTTTTAGTAACGGATCTTTCTTCTCAATCAGCTTTTCACCTATGTAATAATAAACCGGTTCCTTTTCCACTATCTTTCCGGTCCATTGTGCTACAAGAACATTATATATCCTAAATCCCTCATCTATCAATCCCTCATCGGATATTTCAAACCCATTTAGATAAAGCCATTCTCGTACCAGTTCAATGTAGTTCATTGGCTGTATGATCAATTTATTAGCCTTCTTAGCCTTTCTAACATCCTCTTCTAATATCTCTCTTATGAGAACACCACCCATTCCGGCTATAACACATACATCTAGCTCATCTTCAGATATTGGCTTAAAACCGCTTCCAAGCCTTGTTTCCACTCTATCTTCCATACCCTGTTGTCTTATATTCCTATTTGCCACAGCAACAGGACCTTCGCCGATATCACAAGCTATAGCCTTCTTGCATTTTTTGTTCCTAACCGAATATATTGGAATATAGGCATGATCCGTACCAATATCGCAGAGTATCGTACACTCAGGTATCATATTTTCAATAAATTTTATTCTTCCCTTTAATATCATCTCATCACCTGCTATAATATGTATATAGTTTATAATTTTTCCATATATAAATGTTTTAACCGCTATTTTAATACTTTAGTCAGTTCTGCATATTATATATTGAAAATTACTAATATTCTCATAAATTATACAAGAAAAACAGAGCATAATAAATACTAAAATAAGTTTATTTGAGGTGATGTAACATGAACTTGATATTTAGACTTTCTACTCAAGTAAAAGACATTGAAAGTGCTTCTGAAACGGTAATACTTACCGAAAGCCTTAATAACTGCATTGCCAATAAAAATGCTATTAAGAAAAGCATTAACACAAAATCCAATGATAACACTGAAAACTTTGATACATTTATAGAAAAAATAAAATAAGGAGTATTAACTCCTTATTTTATTTAAAGCATCTAAAACACCTTACTCGATGATCCTTCCATCATTAGAAATGGTGATAACCTGCCATGGAAGAAATTTTCCACTACTTTGGAGTGCAGTTTTAACAGCATTTTCAATTCCTCCGCAGCAAGGAACCTGCATACGGACAACAGTTACACTTTTTATATTGTTATTCCTAATTATTGCTGTAAGCTTTTCAGAGTAATCTCCCTCATCAAGTTTTGGACAGCCAATCAAGGTAATCCTGTTTTTAATAAATTTGTTGTGAAAATCCCCATATGCATATGCTGTGCAATCAGCTGCAATAAGAAGGTTTGCATTTTCAAAATAGGGTGCATTAATTGGAACGAGCTTGATTTGCACCGGCCACTGTGAAAGCTGACTTTCCATAGCCGGTATTTCACTAGCAACTACTGGGGCTGAATCCCTTTTAATTTGTTTAGATTGTGTACCAGGACATCCACAAGGTAGATTTTGCGCTTCCTTTTGAGTTTTATTTTGCATAACAGCTTCTTCATCATAAGCCGCTGCCTCACGCTCTTCAAAGGTAATTGCTCCGGTAGGACAAGCCGGTAAACAGTCTCCAAGACCATCACAGTAGTCATCCCTTAACAGCTTTGCTTTACCCCCAATCATTCCGATTGCTCCTTCATGGCAGGCTTCCGCGCAAAGTCCACATCCGTTACATCTCTCTTCGTCAATTTTTATAATCTTTCTAATCATATATTTATACCTCCCCGATAGTGGTTTTTAGTAATCATGTTATCAATTATTAACTCATTTTCAACTCAACTTGTATTGAATTTACAAGGTTATTGTACTATAATTATACTATTATTTCTGTTGTTTTTACAACGCAAGTGAGGTAAACATGAAAAAATACTTTAATGTTTTGTGTAAGTCCCCACTCTTTGCAGGTATAGCGGAAACTGATTTGTCTTCCCTGTTAAATTGCCTATCTGTAAGAAGTGCAGCTTTTGCAAAAGACGAATATATCTTATCTGCCGATAATCTCATAAAAGATGTCGGAATTGTTTTGTCCGGAAGTGTAAATATAATCAAAGAAGATTTTTGGGGCAACCGCGCTATACTTGCAAAAATACACTCCGGTGAAATGTTTGGAGAGGCCTTCGCCTTTGCAAATAGTCAAAAACTTCCGGTAAGTGTAGTTACTTCTGAAAAATCTGAAATTCTTTATGTTGATTTTGAAAAAATCACTAACATCTGTTCCTCCGCATGTCTTTTCCACACTCAGCTTATTCAGAACATACTTAAGATACTTGCCCACAAAAATATTATGTTGACACAAAAGTTAGAGCATATAGTAAAGAGAACCATAAGGGAAAAACTTCTTTCTTACCTGTCTGGACAAGCAATAAAATACGGCACAAACTCCTTTACCATCCCATTTAATCGTCAGGAACTTGCAGACTACCTTTCCGTTGATAGAAGTGCCATGTCAAATGAGCTGTGCAAATTGCGAGATGAAGGTAGTATTGAGTTCTCAAAAAACCACTTTACTCTATCAAAATAATTTTGATACATAAAATCAAACCAAAATAAAACAGCCACCCTTTTAATGAGTGGCTGTTCTATTCGCCTTACGGTCTTGGTGGGCCTTCAGGGACTCGAACCCCGGACCTACCGGTTATGAGCCGGTTGCTCTA
>CAYXPB010000243.1:0-7985 GCA_964466645.1 uncultured Acetivibrio sp.
ACACATAAGAATTCCTAAATATATGATTTTACCAAAAGGTCATAAAATCTAGACAGCATAAAGATCAATTTGATAAGTATACTATTGACGGGAATTAAATTCTATTCTTTGAGGTTACAAACAATAGAATTTAATTCTTTAAACTATGAAAATAGCTGTTTTTAATATATTTCAATCTAAACACCTCTAGAATCATTTTATACCGATATCGGTATAACGTCAATATTATTCCGGTACCGGTATAATGTTATGCTGGATTTAATATGTAAATTTTATGAGATGATTAAGCAACATTAAATAAATACTAATAAGCTATGAAGCTTATCAAAATATATTTATGCCACCTCAAGTTTAATATGGTAAAATATACAATATAGTATGCTATTGGAAGAGGGGGTAATATGTCATATAAGGTTGTTATTTCAGAGGGCACTGCATTAAAAGAATGTATAGAAGATGTAGCCTTTAATACTGATTCAATTGATTTTCATAGTATGCGAACCGGTACAGCTAATTCAATGATAATAAAAGGGAAAATCAACACTGATGAAGGAACGGCAAAACTTTATAAATGGGCAATGCTTCCTGGAAGTGACTCTAATTGTTATAAGGAAGTTACAGTAGAGCTTATTAAAGATAGTCAGCTAATGCGAAAAGTTAGCTTTTCGAAAGCCTTTGTAGTTGACTACTCAGAGGAGTATTCAAATCATATGGGTGTTGGTATATTTACACTCTTCGTAAAGCAATTTCTTGGAAAAGATATTGAGTGTGTTGGTCCAACGAATAAACCAAGTGCAGCAGAGATGAGTGCTGTAGAAAAGGTTGAGGAAGTATTTGAAGAGGCAAGAAAGCTGAGTCCTATAGTTGAAAAAGTGACAAACAAAAAGTCTGTTATGAGTATCACAGATAGGCTTGCAAAGCAGAAAAAAATGGAGGATAATATTGATACGAGAGAAAATGTCAAAACACTAGTAATTGAGGGACAACAGTTCACAAACGGAAGAAAAAATAAATTAAAGCCTAATATTAAATATAAAACTGGAGAGTATGAGTATTTCTATGAGACAGATCATGTAGGCAGGATAACAAAATTTCAAACTGATAAATTACAATTAACAAAGAGAAAAGATAGATTACCGCATAGCAAAAATACGCCTGGCAAAATAAAAGGTAAAGATGATGCAGGGCATTTGGCAGGGGATAGGTTTGGTGGTTCGCCTAAGATTGATAATTTAGTTTCGCAATTATCGGATGTTAACAAGAAGCAATATAAAAAAATTGAAAATAAGTGGGCTAAAGCTTTAAATGGAAAACCTCCTAAAGAAGTAAAAGCTACTGTTGATGTAATATACTCCGGTAAGGATATGCGTCCGGATAAGTTTTTAGTCAAGTATACTATTGATGGTAAACCAGGTTCTGCAGTGTTTAAAAATTAATTATGGGAGTGGAAAGACTATGACACAATTTGAAGATCAGTTTAGTGAATTGCAAGCGGATATGATATCTATATGTATGGAATATGTTGAAGATAGAGCCGAAAAAGTATATGTTTATGCTTCTTGTGAAGAAGGTGTTGTTTCGAGTAGTTTCTTTTATTTGATAAACAATACATACGTAGAATGTCATAAAGTTAATGATGCCTTAAATAATGGGGAAGAAGAATATGATGTGTCGCAAGACCGACAGTTTGCAGTTTTGGATATCATTAATGAGGATGTTGAAAAAATAAAAGAATTGTGCAAAGAACACGAAAAAGACATGCCAACTGAGTTGAAGTTAATATATGATGTTAAAAGTGGTAAACTTCAAGCTGAGTACAAATATGATTTAGTATATTCTGATGACGAGGTCAAAACGGCTGATGATATTGCAGAAGAATGGTTTGACGAGGTAAAGGCTAAAAAACTGTGAGTCTAATGATTAAGCATTGGTTAAAAGAATAACTAGGTCTTGGTAGAAAAGTGTAATATCGAAATTTAAGTTTGAGTTCTATTCTGGTAGAAATATGGCGTGATATGCTTAAGAATATAAAAGAGTGAAGCAAGAAGAAAAGATTTCAAGTTGCCGTCAATTATACCGATTGTCTTATATAATGGAGCGGGGAATTGGACAGTATGCCGTAGTTTTAGAGAAATTCTTGATGGAAATGAACTATTTTCAAATCATGTATTGGATTTTAATTACATACTGTTTGATGTAAATCGATATAGTGAAGAGGAACTGTTAGGTCTAACAAATTTGATATCAGGTATCTTTTTACTGGATCAGAAAATAGATTCGGAGAAATTAAAAGAAGAAATTTAATGATTATAAACATCTAATAGAATAACTGTATTAAAATACAACTATAAGTTCTTAAAGAGATGAGGAAACGTAAATGTATAAAAATGGATTTGTTCATAAAGGCACCAGATATGGAATAGATTTCGAAAAAACAGAAAGTGAAGATGATGGATATTTATATGCTGTTAGTATTAATGATTATTCAGACAGGGTAAGAATACGCCCTGAAGTAGTAGAACATTATATTAAAATTCCTTGTGATGAATATAATAATTTTATCAAGGAAATGAATATAATTCCTGATTCAGAGGGATATAAAGAATATCAGAAGTGGATGAAAAAATTGGAAAAAATGATTGACAGTATTAAAACTAAGTAATCTATTGAGAATTGATAGATTCTAATATAAGCTTAAAAATCAAGTCTCCCTTTATGTATGGGGAGGCTTTTCAATTTTTACATTTGACTGGCTTGGAAGGTAATTTTCATTGGATATTGAAAGAATAGAGAATGGGCAACCTTTAATTTTAATGTTTGAGCCCGGAACTGGAACTTGTAACTATTATTATACTTGAAATTATTATAATTTGAGGTATAATAATTATGAGGTGATACAAAGTGAATAAGTTTATCAATCGTTATAAAGAAAGAGACTTTTTACAGAATGAATATGATAGACGTGGTTCTTCTCTTGTAATTCTTTATGGGAGACGTAGAGTGGGAAAGACTACTTTGGTTAGTGAATTTGTAAGAGATAAAAGATTTCTGTATTTTCTTGTAACTGAAGAGAGTGAAAGCCAGAATAGAAATGCCTTTAAAGGTATGGTGGCTGAGTTTATAAATAGTGAACTGCTTAAAGAATCTAGTGTTGATAACTGGGGAATTATTTTTAAGTCTTTGATAAACTATGAGACTGATGATAAAAAAGTTATAATTATAGATGAGTTTCAATACCTTGGTAAATCCAATCCGGCGTTTCCTTCTATTTTTCAAAAGATATGGGACACTCTTTTGAAGGAACTTAACATAATGGTGATTCTTTGTGGATCTTTAATTTCAATGATGGAAAGCCAAACACTAAGTTATTCAAGCCCCTTATATGGAAGACGTACAGGTCAGATTAAACTAAATCAGATACCTTTTAAATATTATCATGAGTTTTTTTCAAATAAAAGCCATAAAGAACTTATAGAATATTATGCTGTTACTGGTGGAGTTCCTAAGTATATAGAACTGTTTTACGATAGTAAAGATATTTACACGGCTATTGAAAAAAACATACTTAATAAAACTAGTTTTCTCTATGATGAGCCGAATTTTTTATTACAGCGGGAAGTTAGTGAAGTAGGTAGTTATTTTTCCATTATAAAAACTATTGCTATGGGTAATCAAAAGCTTTCTAAAATAGCAACTAATCTGGAATTAAAGCAAACGGGACTTACAAAGTATCTCAAAACTCTGATAAATCTTGATATACTAGAACGAGAAGTACCAATTACAGAGGATAACCCGGAAAAAAGCAAACGAGGACTTTACAAAATCAAAGATAACTTTATTCTTTTTTGGTTCAAATTCATATATCCTAATATAAGCTATATTGAATCTGGAAATGAAGAACTTGCTATGAAAAAAATACGCCAGAATCTTGTGGATAACCATATCAGTTATGTTTATGAGGATATTTGTAGGGAGGAAATGTGGGAACTTAATGCTAAAGGTAAATGGAATTTTCACTTTGACAAGGTGGGACGATGGTGGAATGGGAATACTGAAATTGACCTTGTTGCTATTGACAGTACGGGGATTGATATTATTTTTGGAGAGTGTAAGTATTGGAAGAATAAAGTTGGTATAGATGTGTTTGAGGAACTTGAAAAAAAGGCGAAGTCTGTTGAGTGGAATGCTACAAGACGCAAATGTCATTTTGTAATATTCTCTATCAGTGGGTTTACCGATGATTTAATAAAATTATCAGAAGAAAGAGAAGAACTACTCCTAATTTAATTGTATAGGAATTTGCATTTAGAAAGTTCTCCCGAAGGGCGATAAGTTCATTGTTTTTGATCCGCTTGTATTGCCTTCAAAAGGTGAAGTTGAGTTTTCTATAAGTGGATATGAATTGGTAAATGGAATTATAGGAGCGGATAATGAAAACATAAATATTGAACTTGTTGCAGAAAACGAAATCTATGGTACGGTTAAAAAGGATACAATAAAGAGGAATTCTACTACAAGTAGAAGTGTTTCAGGGTACAATGTCAGCAAAATTACAGTTACAGGAATAATGCAGCTGACAAAAGAATTGAAAGAAGAAACACAGTACTTCATAAGAATAAACGGTAAAGATTATGAATACATTTTTTATTCGGACAGTCAACCAGTGAATCCTGAATTTTGTAACATTGCTCATAGTCAAAGTACATACTCTTTTACAAATTCACTTGGGGAAAATCAGTTAGGTTATTTGCTATCACAAATCGAACCACTTGAATTGAAATGTAAAGGGGTTAAGAATGTTTCTGAAGATATGAGTCTGGTTTTAGAAAACAAAGAATTGGGCAAAGAGTTTGATTTGGGGAAATGGTCTAAGGATAAAGTTTACTATGATGGTGAATATACAGACCTTTCAATTAAGGCTGATTTGTCTCAGATGGTTTTGTACGACACTTTTGAAGTGTATTTGAAGGCTGGTGAAGCAAAATATAGTCTCAATAAGTTTATAAAAGTAGTTGAACCTGAAGAGGCTGAATCATTTTCTGTGGTAGCAGCTAAAGTTGGAAGTGATGTTATTACAGTTAGTATACCGGCCTTTAAAATATTTGAAGATTTTAGCTTTGATATAAAGGATTTTTTTGACAATATAAAAGTTTTTAGTGTTATTGCGGGCAGTGAAAGGGAAGGTCCAAATAATACTACTTATATTGATTTAAAACTAGAAACTCCTTTAAGGCAAGGAATTTACACACTACGTATGTATAATGCAAATAAAGTTCTCAAATATTCTCGTGGGTATAGTCTTGTGGAAGAAAGCACAATGCCAAAAATTGATTATATGGAAGGCAGTTCTCCATATATTATAAACTGTATGAATCTTGTCGAAGATGGAGTTTATACAGCTGATATTTCAGACTATGAAAGCATTTCAATGATAAAGAGGGATGTTCCTTTGGTGAAAAGGAACGGGGAGAATGTTTTAGAACTCCACGATAGTAGCATAAGTGATGTGAAACCTGGTACATACAGCATCACAGTAAAAGTTAATGGAAGCATTTTTGGAAGTTGGTATTTTACGAAACACGAAATAATAGACTTGAAAGCTTCAGTTGTGGCTGATGAGTGGCTAAAGTCAACTGCTAAAATGCCCTTTATTTCAAGCAATAGTGTAAATTTACTTATAAATACTATGAATTTTACTAAGGTACGCTATGCTGAGAGCCTAGAAAGTCTTCAAAACGAGGAATATCAAACTGTTACAGAGAGTGTTTATTATACCTTCAAGGGTGATGATGTTACTAAAATACTTTATTTTCAGTTTACGGATGACAGCATGAAGGAAAGTGAATTAGTTACATTTGCAGCATATTTGCAGAAGAGTCCTAAGACTATATCGGTTAGTGCTCCTACTGAAAGCACATCCTACACACAAGGTTTTAAGATTTTAGCTACTGTAGCAAATAATCCTACATCAGTTTGGGTCAGCCTTAATAGTATAGTCGGTAGTGGCGATTATTATAGTAAATATCAAACAATTAGGCTTGCAAGAGAGGCAGGTACAGATAATTTTTACTACCATCTTTCTTACAGTGAAGCATTTATTTTAGCAAAGGCAGAGTTCTATTCTATTGATGAGATTGGTAATATATCAGATTCAAAGACTGTAATTTTGAAAGAGTTGCCTAAAAAAGATTATATATTATCTGTTGATCGCATTGATAGCGTATCTAATAAATCAAAGCTTATTGTTTCGGGTAAAGGTGCTATGCCTGAAAGTAATGTTAAAATATCTGCATGGTCTTGTGATTATAGTGGGAAAATAACTTCTCAAACGGCAGTTAGTAGTATAAAAGTTATTGCGAATGCTAGTGGTGCTTTTGAAGGCGAGCTTGTTTTTGCTGAAGATGGATATTATCAAATTATTGTTAATGGTAATGATTCTTCTGGATCTAAAACTTTAAGTCAAAAAACAACAATTGATACTACAGCACCGGTATTGAAAGATTTCAGTACAGTTGCACAGGGAAATAGAAGTGTTAAAATATCTTGGGATGTGACGGATAATACAGAATGTAAATATACAGTATGGAGGGATAATGAGGTTATTGAATCTTCATATAGAAATAAACAGTATATTGGGATTGATTTGACCCAAGACAAGCTTTATAACTTTAAAATAATGGCGACAGATGCTGCAAATAATAAGTCTGAGCCTGTTGAAATAAAAGTGACGGTCGGGGATAATGAGGCACCTTCAGTACCGCAAAAGCTTTATGTAAGTTCTCATGCAGGAAAGAGTATAACTCTCGATTGGGATGAATCCACTGACAATAGCTTTGTTGCAGGATATGAGGTTATGCGTGACGGTGTAAAAGTTGCGACTACTCGTACTGCGAGCTACACCGATTCAAATTTAATAACTGGAAAGGAATACAGCTATAGTGTAAAAGCCTTTGATCCATCGATGAATTATTCGGAGTTGAGTGAGTCAATAGTAGATAAGCCTATGAAATCATCCATCAAGGATATGTATGACGGCAGCTATAATGTAGTCGCTCCGGAAGTTAAAAAACTAGAGATTAAGGCGATGACGGATGATGTTCTAAATAACAGCGATATAGAGGTACAGTTCTACTATTCAAAGGATGATGAGACTAAATGGAATAGAATTTACGATACTAAGCCTTATGTAATAACACCTGAGGGTATTCTATTTAGTGCTATTTGGGAGATAGAAGATTTAAGTAAGGGAGAATACATAATAAAGTATATTGCAGAAGACAGGGATGGATTAACTTCAGAAGCATTTTCTAAGCCTATTTACATCAAGGAGACAAATGAACCGGATACAGAGGATGTTCCACCGGATACAGAGGGTAAAGGGACTTTGAATATTACCGTAGTTGATGGGTCCAATAATATATTGCCTTCTGCAGATGTATATATAAACCTCGATAGTGATGCCCAATATAAAGAGGCAACTGATGAAAAAGGTAGTTTGACTTTAAAGCTAGAACCAGGTAATTACAAAATAGGCTCGTATAGAACTGGCTACTCTCCTACTCAGCAGGAAGTTGTGGTGGAGGAAGGAAAGGTAAAGGATATTAAATTTGTTTTAGTTGAGTCACAGTTAGTGGTTGGAGGTATTAGTTCACAAAAAATGACTCTTGATGAAATACAGGAGGCAGGTATTGATTTAAGTGAACCAGGAAATCGTAATGTATTTAGGTACGAAATCAATTTGACGTACGATAACATCAATGAAAAAATGAACTTTTTTGCATATCCTGATAAAAAAGATAGTTTGGGAGGTGGCGGTTCCGGAGGTATTTGGGGAGGAGGAGGCTCTAATGTAGGAGATAGGGCTGTACAAGTTGGTATCGCAGGGGATAGCAGCAATCCTGTGATTTTAGTACTTGATTTACCTGGAAGTATTTCATGGCTAAAGGATTTCTTCGACGTGAAGCTTCAGATATATAATACTCAGA
>CAYXPB010000244.1:0-7982 GCA_964466645.1 uncultured Acetivibrio sp.
TTGGTTTCTCAAGTATAACTTCGAGAGTATAGTCATCTATCGCTTTCACTCCAACATCATCTATATTTGCTGTATTTTTATTGTACGCTTCCCCATTTTTTATGAAATACATCATAAAAACAACAGCTGAATCCACTTTCGGATCTAGAGCTCGTTTCCAAGCGTATTCAAACTGAGGTGCAGTAACCTTGGCACCGTCACTCCAGCGCGCATTCTTTCGTAGATGAAAGGTGTATTTTAATCCATCTTCCGACACCTCATACTTTTCGGCTATACCAGGTTCAATTGAACCATTGATGTTTTTCCTGACAAGACCTTCCCATAGATTGCAGGCAACATATTGCTCATTCAACAACCTTAGATACCCTGGATCCAAATTCATAATTCCGAATTCCAGAGCTACCACCAAGTTTTGATCGTCTTTTGTCTCTTTTGTACAGCCTGAAAAAGTTGATATAATAATAAGCATGATTAACAAAAATATCTGCTTTTTGAGCACCATAAACTTTATCTCCCATAAGTAAAAAATGTATTTTAGAATATTGGGCATGATGAAAAACAATTTTGTTAAAAATGCTTCGTATAGGTATACCACAAAAAAGTGTAAGTAATTTTTCATTCAAACCTTAACTCTTTTCACATAAAACAATTCTACATTAATTTTTTATGGAAGTAAATTAGTAAAGAAAAAACCTAATAATTTGCTCGTATTCCAAATGAAGGAGAGTGGTTTGTAAGGTATTATGTTATTATTCAAATTTAGGTTGTTATTATTCCGATAAAAGAATACAATAGGAAGAAGATTGGAGGTTCCGATTATGGAGTATTTAACAACCGTTGAAATGTCTGATAAATGGAAGATTACACCTAGACGAATCGGGGTATTGTGTTCAGAAGGACGGATTGAAGGAGCGATAAAGAAAGGGAAAACTTGGTTGATTCCATCGGATGCGGTAAAACCGTCAGATGCTAGATATAAGAAAAGACTCGAGGGGGATAAGAGCTAATGATAGATACTAAAAAAGAACAGGAACGGGATGAGCTGCACCGTGCTATTTGGGCAATTGCAGATGAATTAAGAGGAGCAGTAGATGGTTGGGATTTCAAGAACTATGTTCTTGGCACTATGTTTTATCGATATATTTCAGAAAATATCAGTAATTATATTAATAGTGGAGAAATCGAAGCTGGAAACGCAGATTTTGATTATGCCAAAATGTCAGATGAGGATGCAGAACAAGCCAGAGAAGGTCTTGTAGAAGAAAAGGGATTCTTTATCCTGCCAAGTGAATTGTTCTGCAATGTCATTGCAAGGGCTGTAAATGACGAGAATTTAAACGAAACACTAGAAAGAGTATTTCGCAATATTGAGGAATCTGCAAAGGGCAGTGATGCAGAGAGTAAATTCGCTGGCTTGTTTGATGATTTTGATGTGAATAGTAATAAGCTTGGTTCTACTGTAGCAAGAAGAAATGAAAAACTTGTAAAGTTGTTAAATGGTGTTGGTAATATGAACTTAGGATATTTAAAAGACCATTCCATTGATACTTTTGGGGATGCCTATGAATACCTTATGTCCATGTACGCATCTAATGCAGGTAAGTCTGGTGGGGAATTCTATACTCCTGCGGATGTATCGGAATTATTGACTAGATTAGGGACTGTTGGAAAAACAGAAATTAATAAAGTGTATGACCCTGCATGTGGTTCGGGTTCTCTATTATTGAAAGTTGAGATGGTTTTAGGTAAGAATGCTGTTCGCAATGGCTATTATGGACAAGAAATAAATATCACAACTTACAACCTTTGCCGAATCAATATGTTTTTACATGACATTGGTTTTGATAAATTTAGTATTGCCTGTGAAGACACACTGACATTACCACAGCATTGGGATGATGAGCCCTTTGAGCTTATCGTATCAAATCCTCCCTACTCTATAAAGTGGGAAGGCGATGAGAATCCATTGCTTATAAATGACCCGCGTTTTGCGCCTGCTGGAGTGCTTGCTCCTAAGAGCAAGGCTGACCTTGCCTTTATTATGCACAGTCTTTCCTGGCTGGCATCGAGTGGTACAGCTGCTATCGTTTGTTTTCCCGGCATTATGTATCGTGGCGGTGCAGAGCAGAAAATCCGTAAATACTTGGTTGATAATAATTTTGTTGACTGTATTATTCAGCTGCCTAGTAATCTTTTCTTTGGAACAAGTATTGCAACCTGTATTATGGTTATGAAGAAAAACAAAAATGATAATAAGATTTTATTTATAGATGCTTCAAGTGAATGTATTAAGGTTACAAACAACAATAAGCTGACACCTGGAAATATTGAGCGAATCGTAGATATCTTTGCAAAACGTGAAGAGGTGGATCATTTTTCTCATCTTGCAAGCTATGATGAAATCATAGAAAATGATTATAACCTTTCTGTATCAACTTATGTAGAGGCAGAGGATACTCGTGAAAAGATTGATATTGTAAAACTTAATGCAGAGATTGAAGAAATCGTTATGCGTGAGGATGAACTCCGTGAAGCTATTCGCAACATCATTGAAGAGATTGAGGTGTAGATATGGCAAAGAAAAAGAACATTTCAATCCTTCGATCTTCAGCAGCGGAATACCTAACATTTTTAACCGCAACAGGACAAAGTGATGTTAATGCCATTTATGCCGATGAAAATGTTTGGTTAAGCCAGAAAATGATGGGGCTATTATATGATGTAAAGGTGAACACTATTAATTATCATTTACAAAAGGCTTTTAATGACGGAGAGTTAGAAAAAAATTCAGTTATTCGAAATTTTCGAATAACTGCTAGCGATGGAAAACAGTACGATACAAAGCACTTTAATCTGAAAGCCATTATTGCTGTGGGAAATAAGGTGGATTCCCCAAGAGCAGTACAATTTCGAAAATGGGCAAATGATGTGATTGAAGAGTATACCATCAAAGGATTTGCAATGGATGATGAACGTCTGAAAAACGGTGGAACTGTACTTACCAAAGATTATTTTGAAGAACAGTTACAGAGAATTCGTGAAATTCGTTTATCGGAAAGAAGATTTTATCAAAAGATTACAGATATATACGCTACTAGCATAGACTATGATCCAAAAGCAAATCTTACAAAAGCTTTTTTTGCAAAAGTACAAAACCAGCTTCATTGGGCAATTCATGGACAAACCGCAGCTGAAGTGATTTACCATAGAGCAGATAGTGAGAAAGATAATATGGGGCTCACTACGTGGAAAGATGCACCAAAAGGTAAAATACAAAAATTTGATGTGGTAGTAGCTAAAAATTATTTGTCAGAAACAGAATTAACAGCGATGTCTAGAATAGTGAATGCATACCTTGACTTAGCTGAAATGAGAGCTGCAGAGCAGATTCCTATGACAATGGAGGATTGGGGAAAGCAATTTGAAGGGCTTCTTAGCCTATCTCAGAAAGAAATTCTTACAAATGCAGGAACGATTTCAGCAGAAATAGCAAAACAACATGCAGGAGCTGAATTTGAAAAGTATAGAATAAAGCAGGATGAGCTATTTGAAAGTGATTTTGACCGATTTTTATTAGATGATGATGGTGGTGAGATAGTTGAGTAGATTAGATGAGTTGATTCAGGAGTTGTGTCCAAATGGTGTGGAGTATAAAAATATAGGCGAAATAGCAGTTGATATATTCCGTGGATCTGGAATAAAACGTGATGAAGTTACGGAGGATGGAATTCCTTGTGTACGTTATGGAGAGATTTATACAACATACGGGATTTGGTTTGATAAATGTGTATCACATACAATTTTGGACAATGTCAAGTCACCAAAGTACCTTGAACATGGAGATGTTTTATTTGTAATTACAGGAGAAAGTGTTGAAGATATTGCTAAGTCAACAGCATATGTGGGAAACGAAAAATGTCTTGTAGGAGGAGATATTGTAGTACTTAAACATACCCAAAATCCTAAATATTTGTCTTATGCACTTGCAACAACAAATGCTCGAAAACAGAAAAGTGCTGGGAAAGTAAAAAGTAAAGTTGTTCATTCTAACGTTCCCTCTATCAAAAAAATAAGTATTCCGATACCACCCCTTGAGGTGCAGGAGGAAATTGTACGTATTTTGGACAATTTCACAGAGCTTACAGCAGAGCTTACAGCAGAGCTTACAGCAAGAAAGAAACAGTATGAGTATTATAGGGATGAATTGTTTACTAAAGCTGATAGTATTCAAATGGTGACCTTAGATAAAATATCAGAAAATTGCGATACCAAAAGAAAGCCTATAACGAGTGGAAATCGCGAATCAGGAGATATACCTTATTATGGAGCATCGGGAATAATAGATTATGTAAAAGATTATATCTTTGATGGAGATTATCTATTGATTTCGGAAGATGGTGCAAATCTAGTAGCAAGAAGTACACCGATTGCTTTTTCGATTTCTGGAAAGGCATGGGTTAATAATCATGCTCATGTTCTTAAATTTGAAGAATATTCGACAAGAAGATATGTTGAAATGTATATAAACTCAATAGATTTATCCTATTATATTACAGGTGCGGCTCAACCAAAGTTAAATCAAAAAAATCTAAATAAGATTGAAGTACCGCTACCATCATTATCTGAACAAAAACGCATAGTTGAAATCCTTGATCGCTTCGATGCCCTTGTTAACGACATCTCCATCGGCATACCCGCAGAAATTGAAGCAAGGAAAAAACAGTATGAGTACTATCGTGACAAGCTGTTAACATTTAAAGAACTTCAATAGGAAGGTGACGAAATTATGCCATACTTTAATATTGTTGCACAGACAAGTGAAAATACAGTAGTGACAGAATATGAGCCAGCTAAGGCACGTTCTGACAGCTATCAAAGTGAAGCTGCATTGGAAAAGGAATTTATTCGCATCCTTTGTGAGCAGGGGTATGAATATTTGCAGATTCATACCGAAAAAGATTTGATTGCTAATCTACGAAATAGGCTGGAAAAACTGAACAATTACCAGTTCTCCGATTCGGAATGGGAACAGTTTTTTTCAAGTGCTGTGGCAAATCCCAATGAGCATATTGTGGAGAAGACCAAAAAGATACAGGAAGACTTTGTTCAGGTCCTAAAACGGGATGATGGGACATCTAAAAATATCAAACTAATTGATAAAAGCAGTATCCACAATAATTCTTTACAGGTTATAAATCAGTATGTGATTGGGAAAAAGGATGGGGCCAAATACGACAATCGTTATGATGTTACAGTCCTTGTCAATGGTCTGCCTGTGGTTCATATCGAGCTTAAGCGTAGAGGGGTGGCAATCCGTGAAGCCTTCAACCAAATCAACCGTTATCAGCGGGATTCTTTTTGGGCAGGCTGTGGACTATTTGAATATGTGCAGATATTCGTCATTACTAATGGAACCAATACCAAGTATTATTCTAACAGCACACGTTTTAATGCTATTAAGGATACTAATTCTAGCAAGACAAAGAAGGGGAAGACAAGCAACAGCTTTGAATTCACTTGCTTTTGGTCGGATGCAAATAATCGTGTCATTCCAGATTTGATTGATTTTACAAAAACTTTTTTTGCAAAGCATACAATATTAAATATTTTGACTAGGTATTGCATTTTCACTTCAGAAAATATGCTTATGGTTATGCGACCTTATCAGATTACTGCAACAGAACGTATTTTAAACAGAATTGAGATTGCAAATAATTATAAGAAGTATGGCAGTGTGGCAGGTGGAGGATATATCTGGCACACCACAGGTTCGGGAAAAACACTGACCTCTTTTAAGACAGCAAGGCTTGCAACCTTATTGCCCTATATTGATAAGGTGCTGTTTGTAGTAGATCGTAAGGATTTAGACTACCAGACCATGAAGGAATATGACCGTTTTGAAAAAGGTGCCGCAAATAGCAATACATCTACATCAATTTTGAAAAAGCAGCTGGAAGACCCTAACGCTCATATTATTATCACCACCATTCAGAAACTGGCAAACTTTATAAAGAAATATCCAGGCCATGAGGTTTATTTAAAACATCTTGTTATTATCTTCGATGAATGTCATCGCAGTCAGTTTGGGGACATGCATACAGCAATTGTGAAGAATTTTAAGAAATATCATTTGTTCGGTTTTACTGGAACACCTATTTTTGCGAAGAACTCAATATCTACAAAAAAACTACAGCTATTTACTACAGGACAGACCTTTGGTGACCAGTTACATACTTATACAATTGTGGACGCTATAAATGATAAGAACGTCCTTCCCTTCCGTGTGGACTACATTAAGACCATGGAGGCGGAGGAGGAAATCGCTGATGAGATGGTGTGGGATATTAACCGTGAAAAGGCAATGATGGCTCCACTGCGTATTTCTCTTGTTACAAAATACATATTAGAACATTTTGACCAGAAGACCTATCGTGGAGATAAGACCTACGTTTTTAAAGCCCTTACAAATATTTCAGAAGTTGCAGCTGCCCAAAGGGGAGCCGTGGAAGAAATCAAGCAAAAACAGCGTATTAGTGGCTTTAACTCTATTTTTGCCGTTGCATCTGTGCCAATGGCAAAGCTATATTATCAAGAATTTAAAAAGCAGATAGCTGCTGACCCAACAAAGAAATTGCGTATTGCAACCATATTCAGCTATAGTGCAAATGAAGATGAAACCGATGGCATATTAGAGGAAGAAAATTCAGAGGATACTTCTGCCTTAGACCAGAGTTCTAGAGATTTTCTCGAAACTGCTATTCATGACTATAACAAGATGTTTCAAACGAATTATGATACCTCTAGTGACAAGTTTCAGAATTACTATAAGGATGTATCCTTACGCATGAAGAATAAGGAGCTGGATTTATTGATTGTAGTTAATATGTTCCTGACAGGTTTTGATGCCACTACATTGAATACTCTTTGGGTAGATAAAAATCTGAAAATGCATGGACTGATACAGGCCTTTTCTAGAACTAATCGTATCTTAAATTCTATAAAAACATTTGGAAATATTGTTTGTTTCCGTAATTTACAAAAGCGTGTGGACAATGCTATATCACTTTTTGGGGATAAGGATGCGGGTGGAATTGTTCTACTGCAGACTTTTAATGATTACTACTATGGATATGTATCTGCAGATAATAAAGCAATGCCTGGATATGTAGACATGATGGAGGAATTGAATGAAAAGTTCCCGCTTTCAGAGCCACAGATTATTGGAGAACAGAATCAAAAGGACTTCATAGCATTGTTTGGTACAATTCTTCGTATGCGGAACCTCCTTGTCTCTTATGATGAATTTAAGGGTAAGGAATTGATTTCAGAACGGGACTTGCAGGATTACCTTGGCAGGTATCAGGACTTACGAGATGAATGGAAGCGTAAACGTGAATCTGGTGAAAGTACAGATATTATAGATGACATTGTATTTGAAGTGGAACTAATCAAGCAGATAGAAATTAATATAGATTATATATTGATGCTGGTAAAGAAATATCATGACACTAACTGTGAAGATAAAGAAGTTCTGATTACCATAAAAAAGGCAATCGATGCCAGCCCAGAACTTCGTAGCAAAAAACAGCTGATTGAAACCTTTATTGCAGGTGTTAACGAGACAGATGATATTATGAATGAATGGCATGATTATGTGGTAGAACAGCGAGAACAGGAACTTCAGACAATTATAAAAGAAGAAAAGTTAAAGCCAGTGGATACGAGAAAGTTTATTGAGAATGCCTTTAGGTATGGGGAAATAAAGACTGTTGGAACTGATATTGATAAGATAATGCCGCCTGTTTCGAGGTTTACTGGTGGTAGGACGGAGAAGAAACAGGGTGTTATAGATAAACTGAAAGCATTCTTTGAGAAGTATTTTGGTATTGGTGGTTCTGGTTCTTTTACGGATGAGAATGAGGAAACTTTTTATCCATATGTATTGCCAGATAAGGACTTGAAAATTGCTGAAGATAAGCCTG
>CAYXPB010000245.1:0-7920 GCA_964466645.1 uncultured Acetivibrio sp.
ATTTGACCTTTGTAAGCCAATTCTCTGAAGCAAAGACGGCATATTCCGAATTTTCTGATATAGGCATGTGGCCTTCCACATAATTTACATCTATTATAAGCTCTTGTCTTAAACCTAGGTGTTCTTTGCTGTTTTATAATCATCGATTTTTTTGCCACGCTCTAACCCCTCCTTTAGCTCTGGCTAAACGGCATTCCAAGAAGTTTCAAAAGCTCTTTAGCTTCTTCATCATTCTTTGCCGTTGTAACGAAAGTGATATCCATTCCTCTTATTTTTTCAACTTTGTCATAATCTATTTCAGGGAATATGAGTTGCTCCTTAACTCCCATCGAATAATTACCTCTTCCGTCAAAAGAGTTTCCAGGAACACCTCTAAAGTCTCTAACTCTAGGTAAGGCTATATTCAAAAATCTATCGGCAAATTCGTACATTCTGTCTCCTCTAAGAGTAACTTTACATCCGATATTCATGCCTTCCCTCAGTTTAAAAGCCGCAACTGACTTTTTAGCTTTTGTTATGATAGGCTTCTGACCTGCAATTATAGCCATATCATTAGCAGCCGCATCTAATGCCTTAGCATTCTCTTTTACATCGCCTACACCCATGTTAAGAACTATCTTTTCTAACTTAGGTATCTGCATTGCACTTGTATATTTGAATTTTTCTTTTAACGCTGGTGCAACTTCATTTTTATATTTATCTTTCAAACTTGGCATTTATAAACCTCCTTTCAAAAAGAGTCATTCTATCCCTTTTTTACTTCCTTAATAGTATCTATTACCTCTTCACACTTTTTACACACTCTGTTTTTCTCGCCGCTCTCTAATACTTTCTTACCAACTCTTGTCGGCTTTCCACATCTAGGACACACAAGCATAACTTTTGAGCTGTGTATAGGTGACTCCTGATGAATTATTCCACCTTGTTGAGTCTGTGATCTTGGTTTTTTGTGTTTTGTAGACATATTAATGCCTTCTACTAACACTCTGCTATTATCATTATAAACTGCAAGAACTTTGCCCTTCTTTTCTGCATCTTTACCGTTTAATACGATAACAGTATCTCCTTTTTTTACATGGACTTTACTGTTCACTGTAAGCCGCCTCCTCCCTTATAATACTTCCGGTGCGAGGGACAATATTTTCATATATTCTTTATCCCTTAATTCTCTCGCAACAGGGCCAAATATACGTGTTCCTCTTGGATTCTTATCATCTTTTATTAAAACTGCAGCATTCTCATCAAATTTTATATATGAACCGTCTGCTCTTCCAACACCTCTTTTAGAGCGAACAATAACACATTTTACTACATCGCCTTTTTTTACAACACCACCGGGTGTTGCATCTTTAACCGAAGCTACGATAACATCTCCGATATTCGCATACTTTCTCTTCGAACCGCCAAGTACTTTTATGCACATTAGCCTTTTTGCCCCGGTGTTATCAGCAACTTTAAGAGTTGATTGCGCTTGAATCATGGCTTAAAACCTCCTTTCGATCATTACTAACGTGCTTTTTCAATGATTTCTACCAGTCTCCACCTTTTATCTTTGCTAAGAGGTCTGGTCTCCATAACCTTAACTTTATCTCCAACATTACACTCATTCTTTTCATCATGAGCTTTAAGTTTATAAGTTGTCTTTATAAACTTTTTGTAAAGCGGGTGCTTAACAGAACTCTCTATGCTAACAACTATTGTCTTATCCATTTTATCGCTGGTAACCTTACCAACTCTTGTTTTCCTTAATCGTCTTTGTTCCAATTGAGTTTACCTCCCTTCAAGGTATTAATCAAACCTCTATACCTTTTAACTCTCTTTCCCTAATTATTGTCTTTACGCGAGCAATTGACTTTTTAACATCCTTAAGTTTCATAGGGTTTTCAAGTTGGTTGGTAGCATGTTGAAATCTCAATTTAAACAGTTCCGACTTTAATTCCCCTAGTTCCTTCTGTAATTCAGCTTGTGATTTATCCCTTATCTCATTAGCTTTCATTTGCTTCACCACCCACTTCATCTTCACGTGCTACAAATTTACACTTAACAGGAAGTTTGTGCATAGCAAGTCTTAATGCTTCCCTTGCAGTATCTTCCGGAACTCCGGCAATCTCAAACATGACTCTTCCCGGTTTAACTACCGCTACCCAATATTCCGGTGATCCTTTACCACTACCCATACGTGTTTCTGCTGGCTTTGATGTTACCGGCTTATCTGGAAATATTTTTATCCAAACCTGACCGCCTCTTTTTATGAAACGTGTCATAGCTACCCTGGCTGCTTCAATCTGGTTGCTGGTTATCCATGCTGGTTCAAGAGATTGAAGTCCATATTCACCGTTTACAACCTTATTTCCTCTTGTAGCAATACCTTTCATTCTACCTCTTTGAACTTTTCTACGCTTAACTCTTTTAGGCATCAACATTATTTATCTCCTCCTTCCGTCTTTCTTTCCCTTTTGACAGCTGGAAGAACTTCACCTTTATATATCCAAACCTTAACACCTAATTTTCCGTAGGTTGTATCTGCTTCAGCAAATCCATAATCTACATCTGCCCTAAGTGTTTGAAGAGGAATAGTACCTTCATGATAATGTTCAGTTCTTGCTATTTCCGCTCCACCAACACGACCTGCTACTTGAGTTTTAATACCCTTAGCACCAAGTCTCATTGACCTTGTCATTGCTTGTTTCATTGCTCTTCTAAAGGAAATTCTTTTCTCTAGTTGTGATGCAATACCTTCAGCAACTATTTGAGAATCCAATTCAGGAACTTTTATCTCAGTAATGTTTATCAAAATATTTTTCTGAGTCATTTTTTCAAGCTGCTTTCTTAATTCTTCAATACCTGCACCACCTTTACCTATTACAAGACCTGGTTTTGCAGTACTTACATTTACTTTAACCTTGTTTGCAGCTCTTTCTATTTCAATTCTCGATATTCCTGATGAATATAGTTTTTTCTTTATGAATCTTCTTATTTTAACATCTTCAATAAGAAACTCACTAAAGTTCTTATTATTAGCGTACCATTTGGTATCCCAATCTTTTATAATTCCTATTCTCAGTCCATGAGGATTAACCTTTTGTCCCATTATCCACCCTCCTTTTCTATTAGTTTCTTTCTTTAACTACTATCGTAATATGACTGGTTCTTTTTTTGATCCTGTTAGCTCTACCTTGAGCTCTTGGCATAATTCTCTTCAATGTAGGACCTTGATTTGCAAATCCATCTGCAACATACAAATTGTCACGGTTAAGTCCGTTATTATTCGTAGCATTTGACTCTGCTGACTTTAAAAGTTTGAACAATATATCTGAAGCAGCTTTTGGAGTGTATCTCAATATACCGTACGCCTCATCTATATTCTTATTTTTTATCAAGTCCATAACTATCTTTACTTTTCTAGGTGATATTCTTGCATAAGTTAAAATCGCTTTACCTAGATCCTTACCAATACCTAACTCTTTTCTTTGAGCTTTAGTAAGAACTGCAGGTTTTTTTGATTTTGTATGTTTTGAATTATAAACTTCTAATAAATTTTCTTTATTCTCAAGAAGTTCCGCTTGTTCTTTTTTAGCTTTTGCCGCCAATTGGAATTCCTCCTTTCATTGTAGAATCACTTTTACTTTAATGATGTGGACCTTTCAGTATGGTTTCCGTGTCCTTTAAAGGTCCTTGTTGGAGCAAATTCTCCAAGTTTATGTCCAACCATTTCTTCGGTAATATACACAGGTACATGCTTTCTTCCGTCATGCACAGCTATTGTATGACCAACCATCTGTGGAAATATTGTTGATGCCCTTGACCAACTCTTTAAAACTTTTTTTTCATTCTTTGCATTCATTTCCTCTATTTTCTGTAGAAGTTTAGCATGCACAAATGGTCCTTTTTTAATTGATCTACTCATTAAGCCATGTCCTCCTTTCATTTACTTCTTGAGTCCAGCCCGTACTCTATTAATCAGGTACTTAAATGCTAGGAACAATCTATTATTTCTGATTTCTTCTCTTAACAATAAACTTATCGGAAGCTTTCTTCTTTTTCCTTGTCTTCAAACCAAGTGTAGGTTTACCCCAAGGTGTAACCGGACTAGGTCTTCCTATAGGAGATTTACCTTCTCCTCCACCATGAGGGTGATCGCAAGGATTCATTACAACACCACGAACTGTAGGCTTAATACCCATCCATCTTTTTCTTCCTGCTTTACCTATGGAAACATTTTCATGATCATGGTTTCCAACTACACCTAGAGTAGCTTTACAATTCAATCTGAACATTCTCACTTCACCAGATGGAAGTCTTATCTGTGCATATTCACTTTCTTTCGCCATAAGCTGTGCTGACATTCCTGCCGCTCTTACCAACTGCGCACCTTTTCCAGGCTTTAATTCGATATTGTGTATAATCGAACCTAGAGGAATATTAATTAACGGTAGCGCATTACCCGGCATTATATCTGCATTTTCACCAGACTCAACTACATCACCAACTTTAAGTCCTTCTGGAGCTATAATATACCTTTTCTCTCCATCAAGATAAGTTAATAATGCAATATTGGCACTTCTGTTTGGATCGTATTCTATCGCTGAAACATTTGCTTTTATTCCGTCTTTATCTCTTTTAAAATCTATAACTCTATATTTTTGTTTTGCTCCTCCACCATGGTGGCGGACAGTAATCCTACCATATGAGTTTCTACCTGAATGTTTCTTTAAAGGTTCTAACAAAGATTTCTCTGGCTCTTTCTTTGTAATTTCCTCAAAAGTCAAAACCGACATATTCCTTCTTGCAGGAGAAGTAGGATTATACTTTTTAATAGGCATTGTGTTCTCACTCCTTTATAAATCTTACCTCATAAGATTATACTTATTGAGTTACTCCAAATTCTTCAATACTTGTCTTGAACTTTCTGTTTATAGTATCTTCCTTACCGCCTTTAGCTAGATACTTAACAGGTTTTGGATTGGTATCAATTTTAACAATTGCCTTTTTCCAATCTGCTCTTGGGCCTTGATGAACGCCCATTCTCTTTATCTTACCTTCGCAATTAACTGTATTTACTTTAAGAACCCTAACGTTAAATAATTTCTCTACTGCCTGCCTTATCTCAGTCTTAGTTGCCTTAACATCAACAATAAAGGTGTACTTTCCAGTCATTGCTTCCATATTACTCTTTTCTGTAATATGAGGTCTTCTTATTATATCTTCAGCTATTCTCATTATGCGTACACCTCCTCAACCTTTGACACAGCATCCTTTGTTATTATAAGCTTGTTATGCTTAACTAAGTCGAAAACATTAATAGTATTTGCAAGTAATGTTTTGACTCCTGGGATATTGCTTGTTGATCTTTCAACATTGTCATTCTTGTCAGCAATAAGTACTACAGCTGTTCCTTCGATTTTAAGATTTTTTAGCACTTCAACCATTTGTTTTGTCTTAATTACATCAAAACTCAATTTGTCGAGAACTATTATTTCATTCTCACTTACTTTTGATGAAAGTGCAGACTTTAATGCAAGTCTCTTAACCTTCTTTGGAAGTGTATATCTGTAGCTTCTTGGCTTTGGTCCAAGAACAATACCGCCCTTAATCCATTGTGCAGAACGAATACTTCCTTGTCTTGCTCTACCTGTACCCTTTTGTTTCCATGGCTTTATGCCACCGCCACGAACTTCGCTTTTTGTCTTCGTGGACTGGGTACCTTGTCTTTTATTTGCAAGTTGGTTCACAACAACTTGATGAACCACTTCTTTATTAACATCAATACCAAAAACAGTATCGCTTAAGTTTATATCACCAACTACTTTACCACTCATATCATATAACTCAACTTTTGGCATTTTACTTCCTCCTTTCGCCTTTTCTATTTACCTGACTTTACAGTGTTCTTTATTATAACTAGACCACCTTTTGCACCCGGTACGGCGCCTTTAACCAATAAAAGGTTTCTCTCAGCATCTACACGAACTATATCAAGATTTTGAACAGTTACTCTGTCAACACCCATGTGTCCAGGTAACTTTTTACCTTTAAAAACCCTTGCAGGATTAGAATTCGCACCCATAGAACCAACTCTTCTGTGGTACATGGAACCGTGTGTTTCCTTACCTCTTGCATGTCCGTATCTCTTAATAACACCTGCAAAACCTTTTCCTTTTGAAATTCCTGTAACGTCTATTTTTTCGCCATTCTCAAACATATCCGTTACTTTTATTTCCTGACCCACTTCATATTTATCAAAGTCTTCAGCACGGAATTCTCTAACATACTTTTTCGGTGCAACCTTAATTTTTGAGAATTGACCCTTTTGAGGCTTGTTAAGTCTCTTTTCATTTGCATCCACAAATCCAACTTTGACTGCGTCATATCCATCTGTATCTACTGTCTTCTTTTGAATAACAGTACATGGACCTGCTTCAATAACTGTAACCGGAATAGATAAACCTGCTTCAGTAAATATCTGTGTCATTCCGATTTTCTTTCCTAAGATAAATTTCTTCATTTAAATTTCCCTCCTGTGGTTATTGGTTCACCTTTACATACCAGCATAATACGTTACGAAAGTGAACTTGACCTTATTTTGAAAGCAATGCTAATTAAAGCTTTATTTCGATGTCAACACCAGCCGGTAAATCCAATCTCATAAGTGCATCTACTGTTTTAGGTGTCGGCAACAGTATATCGATTAATCTCTTGTGTGTTCTCATTTCAAACTGCTCACGAGAATCTTTATACTTATGTGGAGCTCTTAATATTGTAATAATTTCCTTTTCAGTAGGTAGCGGCACCGGCCCCGACACTTGTGCCCCAGTTCTCTTTGCAGTATCAACTATCTTCTCAGCTGACTGGTCAAGAACCTGATGATCAAATGCTTTCAATCTGATTCTGATTTTCTGTTTGTTTGCCATACATAATCCTCCTTAAATTTGTTACGTACAACAAGATTTTCTCTGTACACTATGCCGGGTGTTTCCTGCTTGCTTGTATAAAAACCCAGGATAAATAACATGCCAAAAAGGCAGTTAAAACCTGGGCTAAAAATAAACAAATTAATACACAGTTCATATACATCGCAAAATGTACAGTGACTTGTCGCCCGGTTTCTTAGAATCGGACATTCTCCACAAAAGTTACCTACTTAATAGTAGCAATCTCCTGTTTCATCGTATGCCACGTCACAACATTCAATATTTTACTACATAATTATGAATATTTCAAGTACTTTTTTTATTTTTTTTTTGATTATAAATTTGAACATATCACCCTTCAGGTGAACTTTCAAAATGCAAATTCCTATACTATCAAGTTAAAGTGACGGTAAAATTATGGCAAAATATATTAAGTGTTGATAAATTTCTTCAATGCTAATATCCCCGTGCAACAGATTAGGTGATTTCTAAAAAATAACTGGTCAATGGGTGTTTCAAAAAAGCTGATTTTATCGGGTTGAAACTATATACATTGACTAATGAATTTTTTTGAAACACCTTATTAAGCAAATATCTATATATATTCAATAATCTCTTATCAAGAACAAAAAACCCTCTAGATAAACTAGAAGGTTTTTCTGTTCTCAATTTATTTTGATATTTTAACAAAATTACTGAAATACGATGTCCTATTTCCATTACTATCAACAAAGGCTACACAATAATCATAATCTCCTAAAAGAGTTGTAATCGTTTGCACATTATTAGTTCCCGTTTCAATAACCTTTGTTGGCACTTCATTCGAACCAGTTGGCCTTCTATATATAGCATAAGTCTTATCTTGGACACTAGTCCATTTAAATTGAACTAATAAACCAGCGCTGTTAGTTGCTCTAAAGTTTGTAGGAGCACTTTCAAACCTTTCAGCTGTAGATATCCTGCTATATCCAGATAACCTATTTCCATTACCATCAACAATTGCAACACA
>CAYXPB010000246.1:0-7914 GCA_964466645.1 uncultured Acetivibrio sp.
TAAAAAAATCTTATTTTAAGATTTGATAAAGAAACATATTCATGAATTTACCGTGATAAACCGGGAAGTACATATTGACGAGTCAAATAAAGAGGTGTAATATAATTGTGTGCATATGCACACAATAGGGAGTGATTTGATGCCTAGACCGAGGAAGTGTAGGATGGTGGGGTTTGTACCCGACAATCCGAGTTTTCATCCACAAGTACACAATAAAGATGAAGTGGTATTAAGCATAGAAGAAGTTGAAGCTTTAAGGCTTTCGGATCATTTGGAAATGGAGCAGGACTCTGCTGCAGATAGCATGAATGTTTCTAGAGGAACTTTCCAGCGAATAATAAATATAGCAAGGAAAAAGATAGCGGATGCAATAGTCCACGGCAAAATAATTCGAATAGGTGGAGGTTACTACGAGTTAAATACAGCAGATAAGTCCTGCTGTAGAAGGCATAATGGGAATTGTAAACGCAAATCTTGTGAACAATGTGAAGAGTACAAAAAGTGTATTGGAAAATAGATTTTGAATAGTTAATGTGACTTAAATATAGTATAGGTTATTTTTTGAAATGGCTTAAATATAGAAATAAATTTATGAGGTGAAAATTATGAATGATAATGGTTGTGGGTGCGATAGCACAGAATGTAGCAGTTCATGTTCATCAGGAACTTGTGGAAGCAAGCCGCAGGACTTTATTGAAAAAACTCATGAGCTTAATAGAATTAAGCGTGTTATAGGGGTGGTAAGTGGTAAAGGTGGTGTAGGGAAATCTTTAGTGACATCTACACTAGCAGTTATGATGCGCAGAAAGGGATATAAAGTTGGTATTTTGGACGCAGATATTACCGGTCCTTCAATACCGAAAATGTTTGGTATTACAAATAAGGCAGAAGGAAGCGAACTTGGTATTTATCCTCAAAGAACGCACAATAATATCAGTGTAATGTCTGTAAACCTTTTACTTGAAAATGAGGAGTCACCGGTCATATGGAGAGGACCTGTAATTTCCGGTGTGGTTAAACAGTTTTGGACTGATGTAATCTGGGGCGATGTTGACTATCTGTTTTTGGACATGCCTCCGGGAACAGGAGATGTACCTCTGACAGTTTTTCAATCAATACCTTTAGATGGTATAGTGATTGTAACTTCACCACAGGATTTGGTATCACTCATCGTAAAAAAAGCTTACAATATGGCAAAAGAAATGAAAATTCCTGTTCTAGGTGTTCTTGAGAATATGAGCTACTTAAAGTGTCCCGATTGTGATAAAGAGATAAAACTTTTTGGAGAAAGTAAAATTGATGCAGTAGCAGAGGGATTAGATCTTAAGGTTCTTGGTAAGATGCCAATAGACCCTGTAATTGCAGAATTGTCCGATAAAGGTGAGTTTGATAAAGTTAACCATGATTATTTAAAGGATGCAGTTGAATTTATTGAGAAAAGTTTAACTGTAAATGAGTAAGTGCTTCAAAAAAATCATTAGTGAATATATCCATTTATATAATGGACAAGCAATATTAAGAAGGCTTCTTCAAAAGTCAGACCTAATTTAAACTGTAATAGAAAGAGAAGTCAGGAGGATGTTTTCCTGGCTTTTTTTTTATAGCTTTTTTTATTGTGCAAACTTTTTGTCTTTTAATAAGCAAATCATTCTTGTATACTAAAATTGAACTTGATTTTAGAGAGTTAAAATAGAAATGTGGTGAGATTGTGATAGAAATCAAAGGAAAATATAATACAGCAAAGATATATACTGACAATGTTGATGAGAAGGCTTCCGGACAAATACTTGAGCTTTGCAATCAGGAGTTTGTGAAAGACAGCAGTATTAGAATTATGCCCGATACTCATGCTGGTACAGGATGTACAATTGGAACAACTATGACCATAAAGGATAAGATAGTACCCAATTTAGTTGGAGTTGATATAGGCTGTGGAATGTTTGTTAGCATGCTTAAAGATACTTGTGTAGACTTTAAAAAACTAGACAGTGTAATTAGAAGTTTTGTTCCAAGTGGATTTGATGTGCGTGAGATACCCCATGAATACAAGAATTATATAGAAATTGAAGACTTAAAATGCAGGGGGTATGTTGATATACATAGGGCATATTTAAGTATTGGTACTTTAGGTGGGGGAAATCACTTTATTGAAATTAATAAGGACGAAGAAGGTAAGTTGTATTTAGTTGTACATACCGGAAGCAGATATTTAGGCAAACAAGTTGCCGAATATTATCAAAATAGAGCAGCAAAGGAAAGGGCTAGAAAAAGCAATGATTTCATTATCCAAGAACTAAAAGCAAAGGGAAGAGCTAAGGATATCCAAAAGGAAATTGAAAAGGAAAAAGTCAAAATCAATAGTGCCTTAGCCTACGTTGAAGGTAAGACCTTTGAAGAGTATTTGCATGATATGCGCATAGCGCAAAAGTTTGCTGAGTATAACCGAAAAGCTATTGCTGAGGTTATTATCCGTGAGATGGGCTTTAAAGTAGATGACAGTTTTACTACAATACACAATTATATAAACCTTGATGAAATGGTACTGAGAAAGGGAGCTATTTCTGCCCAAAAAGGTGAAGTAGTGATTATCCCTATAAATATGAGGGATGGAAGTATAATTGCAAAAGGTAAGGGGAATGTTGACTGGAACCAATCTGCACCCCATGGAGCTGGCCGTTTGATGAGTAGACAGCAAGCGAAGAAAAGACTGTCATTAGAGGAGTTTAAAAAGTCCATGGATGGCATATATACTACATCTGTGTCTACGAATACACTAGATGAAGCACCCTTTGCTTATAAGCCTATGGAAGAGATTATGGCCAATATAAAGGATACTGTGGATGTTCAAAAGATTATAAAGCCTGTATATAATTTTAAGGCTTAAGAGGAGTAAGTTACAATAGTCAGGAGGTGAAAACTATGCTATGGAGAGATCCCGCCTTCGACAAACACTTAGTGAGTACAAAGCGGAAATAGAAAGCAATCTGAAATATTGTTTGAGGGTTTATGGAAGTATTGATAATTCCCCATGTTCGCGAAAAAGGGAGTTTGGTGATAAGCATTTCAAACATTGGAAGAAAATATATTATTGGAAATAGATATCTAAGATAAGCTTAAAGTTTCTGTTAGGTTCTAAGTGTCATGCTTGTTATAATTAATTTCATAATATCAAAATATGAGCAGAATTTGAGGAGGGGTAATATGGGATTTAAAATTATAGGAGTTCGAGAAAATAGTGAATATCTTACAAAAGCTATTGATTATTTTACTGAAAAATGGGGCATTGATAGAAGAATTTATGAAGACTGCATAAGTAATAGTATTACAACGCAAAGCCCTTTGCCAAGATGGTTTTTAATGCTGAATAATGATGAAATAATAGGCAGTTATGGTCTTATAACAAATGACTTTATAAGCCGACAGGATTTATATCCATGGTTTTGTGCTCTATATATTGAGGAGAAATACAGAGGCAAGGAATTAGGGGGTAGACTTTTAGAACATGGAAGGATAGAAGCGGCAAAGCTGGGTTATAAAAAAGTATATCTTGCCACTGACCATAATGGTTATTATGAGAGATATGGATGGGTGCACATAGGAAATGGCATTCATCCTTGGGGAGACGAATCTAGAATATATGAGCATGATACAATACAAAGTGGAGCAGGTACAAAAACTATTTGAATTAGCGATAAATTATAGTTTATAAAAGCAAGTTATTTTACATAAGGCCGTTTCAAAAAACAACTCAGGTTATTTTTTGAAACGGCCATTTTAAGATCTTCTTAAGAATCTTTTACCTTAGTAGTTTTATTGTCGGATTATCAAGAATTTTTTTAATGTTATAGTAATGATTACAATTACTATGGTATAATATCTTCCATAAATTATAAAACTCAAGAGTAATGAAAGGAATTTATTATGGAGGAAATAAAAAATATAACGCAAAAGACAGTTGTAAAAACAGTTATTTTAATTGGGGTTATCTTCTTGATAATTCTAAATTTTACCGGTGTTATTAATATAGCTAGAAATGTATCTACAGTGTTTTTTCCTCTTTTGCTTGGTGCAGGTATTGCATATGTACTTAATATATTGGTGTCAGTTTATGAAAAATTTTATTTTCCAAAGAGTAAAAATAAAATAATTATCAGCACCCGCAGGGCAGTCAGTATATTTTTGTCGATTGTGACTATTGGAGCAGTTCTTCTATTTTTCTTGCTCATACTTATT
Organism: uncultured Acetivibrio sp.; assembly: GCA_964466645.1. GTDB lineage: Bacteria > Bacillota > Clostridia > Acetivibrionales > Acetivibrionaceae > Acetivibrio. The sequence goes on from CAYXPB010000246.1 coordinate 4,234, forward strand.
CCACAAGTTAATCAATTTATTAATCTGCTAATAGAAAAGTTTCCTAAAATATATGAAACTGTAGTTGCATGGGCTAATAAGTATGCTGATCAGCTTCCTTTATTGCAAGAAAAGCTAAAGGAATTGAATATGGATGGTAATACTGCTTTGGAAAAAGGGGCAACGGTATTAAGCAAATGGGCAGGGGGAACAGTCTCTATTGTTGGAACAATATTTGGTGGAATTATGAATTTTATACTCGCTTTGTTTTTTTCTATCTATATTTTGTTTAGCAAAGAAGACCTTAAGCATAAGTTTGAGAAATTACTAAATTCATACGTAAAGGCTGACAAAAGAAAGAAGATATACAATGTTTTTAGAACTGCTAATGAATCGTTTTCAAGTTATATTGTTGGACAATTTAAGGAAGCTGTAATTATAGGAGTTTTATGTACTTTGGGTCTGTGGATTTTTCGTTTTCCGTACGCAACTATAATAGGCTCAGTAATCGGATTGACTGCACTGATTCCTTTGGTAGGTGCGTACATTGGAGCAGCTGTGGGGTTTTTGTTGATTGTAGCTGTTAATCCAATAAAAGCTCTGTTGTTTCTCTTATTTATTGTTATATTGCAACAGGTTGAAGGAAATATAATTTATCCTAAGGTAGTAGGTGAAAGCGTAGGGCTTCCCGGAATTTGGGTGTTTGCTGCAATTACAGTAGGTGGTGGATTAATGGGGATTCCTGGGATATTGTTTGGCGTTCCGATTTTTGCGACACTTTATAAATTGCTTAGTCAGGCTGTGAATGAACGGCAGAACTTAAAAGGAGCTAAAAAGGGTTGATTTGCGTAAATACTTTTTATACCAAAGTATTTGAAAAACTCAGAGATTTTTAGTATATTGATTAAAGGTATTTTTGATTACTTAAAGCGAAGTATGGGAAAAACCGATATAATAATTAATTATCTTGCTTTGAGAGGGGTATTATTGAATGGATAAAAAAAACAGACCTGTCGGTAGACAAAAGCGTATTGGCTCCGGGGGTGGAAATGTTCAGAAACGCGGTGGTGGTTTAGGAGGTGGACCTGTCGGAAATCCAAACGCTTATTCGGACAGAAACGGAGGTTCGGATAGAGGGTCTAGAGGGTATTATTCCGGAGGAAGGAAAAAGTCGGGATGCTTAACATATATAATGATATTAATTGTTATTGGCTATATAGGATATAATATGTTTGGCAAAAACTCCGACAGTCCGGCTAATAATAATAATAATTTTCAGTCAAATACAACTAATAGTTCCAACACATATGATGAAGGTGAATACCAAGTTAATGCATCTGTCTCAAATAAGGCTCGCGCGAAGCGTACAGCAATAAAGGGAAACGGAGAAGATAAGGCAACTATAATGGTGTACATGTGTGGGACGGATCTTGAGTCTAAATCAAGCATGGCCACCTATGATTTACAGGAGATTTTAAAAGCAAATATTTCAGACAAAGTAAATATTATTGTTGAAACAGGTGGAACAGCAAAATGGCAGAATGATTTTGTAAGCGGCAAAACAAATCAGCGATTTAAAGCGACTAGTGACGGTTTTAAGCTTATTGATAGAGAGTTAGGGAAAAAGTCCATGGTTGATCCTAATACTCTTTCGGACTTTATAAGGTATTGTAAGTCAAACTATCCTGCTGACCGATACTCACTTATATTTTGGGATCATGGCGGTGGTTCGCTTAGTGGATTTGGATACGATCAGCATTTTCCTAATGATGGGATGAAGTTGGATGAAATCGCTGTTGCATTAAAAAATGGTGGTTGTAGCTTTGACTTTGTAGGTTTTGATGCATGCCTGATGGCAACCCTTGAGACGGCTATGGTTTTAGAACCTTATGCTGATTACATGATTGCTTCAGAAGAAGTTGAACCAGGTATTGGCTGGTATTATACAGGTTGGATAACAGAACTGTCTAAAAATACATCCACACCTACAATTGAGCTCGGTAAGAAGTTAATAGACGATTATATAAAGGAAGTTAAGGCAAAAACGCCTCGCAGTCAGGCAACTCTATCACTTATTGACTTAGCAGAGTTAAAGGGTACTATACCGTCTTCCTTTGAAGCTTTTGCAAAGTCAACAAGCAAACTCATTGATTCGGATAATTATAAGGTTGTTTCGGACGCACGTTCGGGTACTAAAGAATTCGCAAAGTCTTCCAAGATAAATCAAATAGATCTTATTCACTTTGCCGAAAATTTAGAAACTACTGAGGGGAAATCTTTTGCGGCTGCACTTAGGAGCTGTGTTAAGTACAACCGTACATCCACAAATATAACAAATTCAAATGGAGTATCAATATATTTTCCATATGGAAGTCTAAACAAGCTTAACTCTATGCTTAATACCTATGACCAAATAGGGATTGATGACGAGTATAGCAAATGTATTAAAAGCTTTGCCAGTGTAGCTGCAGGAGGACAAATTGTATCTGGTGGAAGTGGTAATATGCTTGAGACTCTGCTAAATGGCCAGTTAGGAGGAACGCAAAACCAGTCTTCAAACCAATCAGCAAGTACTGATGTGTTAGGGAGTATATTAAATGAGTTTTTATCCGGTGGAGATTACAGCAGTATAACAGGTCTTGTGGGTAACACATTAGGATGGTTGGATGTAGACCGTATGAAAGCTTCTTTAGATTATTATAAGAATAACAGAATTAATTCAACTGATCTTAAGATAACAAAAAAGAATGGACAGAGAGTTCTTGAGCTTTCGGAAAAACAGTGGGACGTTATACAAAACATGGAGCAGAACGTATTCTTAGATGATGGACAAGGTTTTATCGATCTTGGTCTTGATAATGTATATGAATATAATAGCGATGGCGATCTTATTATGGAATATGACGGCACATGGCTTGCGCTAAATGGTAATATTGTTAGTTACTACATGATAAATGAGGATCGTCAAGGTGATAACTATTCGATAAAGGGTCGTGTGCCTGCACTATTGAATGGTCAGCCTGTAGATATTATGCTTGTGTTTGACAATCAAAATCCTTATGGGATGGTTGTAGGGGCTCAGACAAAATACGATACAGCATCACAGACCGAAACTCTAGCTAAAGGTCTTATTGATATTAATCCTGGTGACAAAATTGATTTCTTATGTGACTACTACACTTATGCCGGTGATTATAAAGATACCTATTACCTTGGAAAGCAATATACTGCTACAGGAGAATGGAAAATAGAAAACCTATCGGTAGGTAACAAGAAGTATCAGATGACTTATCGTATAACTGACATATACAATAATAAGTTTTGGACACCTTCTATAACGAACTAGTACTTCCGAGTATAAAGGTTGAAAATCCTATATTAATAAGCATAACAATAAAACAGCACAATACAAACCTAATATAAGATTGAATGTAATTTATAGTGGTAAGCATATAAAGATTTGAATGGAGACCCAAAATATGATCAAGAAAGTATTAACCATTGCAGGTTCCGACTGTAGTGGTGGTGCCGGCATTCAAGCTGATATTAAGACAATTACAGCACACAAGATGTACGCTATGAGTGTAATTACTGCACTTACAGCCCAAAATACAACAGGGGTATATGGTGTTTCGGAAGTATCCCCAGAATTTGTAGGTCAGCAAATAGATTGTATATTTTCCGATATTCGTCCCGATGCTG
>CAYXPB010000247.1:0-7909 GCA_964466645.1 uncultured Acetivibrio sp.
ACAGCTGTGTACAACTGTTCAGTGCTATATCCCGCCCATGCTGATGGTTTATACTGTTTTCCAGGATCGGCCCATGAATCACTATAGTGGAAATCTATCATGATCCGAAATCCCATATTACTACAGCGCTTAGCCATTTCAACCACTTCATCTTTACTGCAATGACCACTGTACGGGTCATTTGAAGGATTAACCCATACCCTCAAGCGGATTGAATTAATTCCATGCTCCTTTAATATCTGAAGGCAATCTTTTTGCACCCCATTATCGTCATAGAATTTATATCCTTTAGCCTCCATTTGCGGAAGCCAACTTACATCAGCACCGTTTGCAAAGGAAGCTGCTTTAGTTGAAACCGGAAACAATACAGATAAGTAAAAATTGAAAATAGCAGATAAACAAAAAACTGCTAAGAACCCAAATAAACAAACTTTTCTTTTCATACATTTCCCCCCACTTCATAAAAATTATCCATATGCGAAATAAAATCACTAGAATAAAGCTTCATCTTAGGTGTTTCAAAAAGCCGACAGCACTTTATTATGCTACCGGCTTTACAGAAAAGAAACTGCTACAATAAATAGAATTTAGACTATTTTCTTTTACCTAATATTCTTAAGATATATAAGAACAAATTAACAAAATCAAGATACAGAATTAGTGCTCCTAACACAGCTACATTTCTTTCCTTTTCAGTCCCTGTATACTTCAAGCTGATAGCCTTGATCTTTTGAGTGTCATATGCTGTAAGTCCAAGGAAAATCGCAACTCCTACAAAAGATATTATCCAATATAAAGTAGAACTTTTAAGAAAAATATTACCTACAGAAACTATGATAAGTCCGATTAAACCCATTAGAAATAAAGAACCTAATGAGGTTAAATCAGTTTTCGTCACCAGACCGTATACACACATGAAGCCGAAGAAACCTGCTGTCATGAAAAACGTCAAATATATTGAATTTCCTGTGTAAGCTAAAAATATGACAGAAAGCGTTATGCCATTAAGTACAGAATACATTATAAAGGCTGCGGCTGCCACACCATACTCCATATGCATAGCTCTGCTTGAAATAAACCAAACAAAAACAAACTCAAGAATAAGAAAACCTAAAAAGGTAAATCTACTTGAATATAACATCCTTATCATAGTCTCACTTGTTGCAGTATACATTGCTGTCATACCGGTAATAATTAATCCTATAAACATCCAGCCAAATACTTTTCCATTTGGGCTGAAAGGGCACTTTTTCTGTCTATTGCACCATCATCATAATTATAACCATTGTAATTATCCATATATTAATCACTCCTTTACTACTTATTTTACTAAAATTATACCATATTTATTTATACAGGAATATATTTTTTGTCTAATTATTTTACTTACCATAGCATTATTATAGCAAACCCATTCCTTCATCTGGATTTTCATAATTCAACAATAACTCATCATGACTGCTCCAGCCATTGTCAATTGCATTTTGACGAAGTACCAAATACAACTCAGCAAAAGTTGCATTCTCATAAGGAACTACAAACAAAACTCCTATGCAACAAGCTAGTAAGCCCAGCAAATACCATCCAATAAAGGACAATTCCAGTACAAACATATTAAATTTGTGTCCCTCGGTCATTTGGCTGCTCAGTTCAATTGCCCTTTTACTTCCGATATTAGGATTATCAGCTAGAATATATGGTACCATACTGTATGAATAGTATTTTATAATTCCAGGGATTATTAATAACAAATACCATAGAAAATTTTGCACTCCTTTAAGAAACATTGTTGATACTATACTCATGTAGTTTTCACCACTAAATGCAAATTTGAAGCATTTTTTATTATCCCCATATTCCGCCGATTTCACGAAATACCTTCTTCCTCCGACTTCCAAAGGATATCCTAAGAATGCTCGAATAGCTAGTATGAATAAAATGGCTACTAAAACGACAGCAATTATAATCATAATACTTGTAGAATCAAGTGATGAATACGAATTGGAATAATTGCTACTTCCACCGCTTCCGCTGCCTCCACCGTCGCCTCCTGCTAGAGAAATAACTATACTAATCCAGAACGCTTCCCAATAATTTGTTCTCAATACTACCTTTGCTCTTTCTTTAAGCTCAGTTCTTGACCACATATTTCAAACCTCCTATTTTCCATTTTTATTATCCCTCTAGTTGCTTTGGCATCTCAATGGGTACATCCATTTGAGTTGGCGTAACAATTTCACCTATATCTTTATCGGCAAAATCCTTAATTATCTGAGTAAGATCAATTCCTGTAATACCTTTAACTGTCTCTGGAAGTTGCGCCATAATATTTGTAATATCCTTTGTTATTTTTGAAGCACCCGAATCTCCTATCATAATGATCTTTTCAGTTTTAGAAAGTGGTTGTGCAATTGCCTGTGCAATTTCAGGGAGCTTTTCTATTACCATTTGAGCCATTGCAGCTTCATTAAACATTTTATAGGCTTCGGCCTTCTTAATCATCGCTGCAGCTTCGGCTTCACCTTTTGCCTTTATAATTTCAGCTTCTGCAAGACCTTCTGCCTTTATAGCTTCAGCTTTAGCAATACCCTCCACTTTTATTGCATAAGACTGACCTTCTGCTTCTTTAGATCTTTTAATTCTTTCGGCTTCTGCGTAAACTTCGGTTTTATAGCGGGTTGCATCAGCATCCACCTGAGTTTTGTACTTTTCTGCCTCTGCAGGCTTCTTAACAGTTGCTTCAAGCTCTTTTTCCCTTCTGAGAATTTCCTGTTCATTGAGCTCTATTTCCTTCTGTTTCCTTACAATCTCAACCTGCATAGCCTCTTTCTGGACTTCCTGATCAACTGCATATTTTTTCTTGTCGTAGGAAAGGTCTGACTCAGCCTTCTTCTCATTTATCGACGATTGATATTCAGCTACTTTCATTTCCTTATCTCTATTTGATTCCGCAACCTTTGTCTCTGCTAAGAATTTTGCTGTCTGTCCTGCTTGCATTGCTTCAGCACTTTTTATATCCGCGTCTCTCTTAGCCTCTGCCTGACCTATTACAGCATCTCTCTGTACCCTTGCTATTTGTGCCTTACCAAGACTTTCAAGGTATCCGTTCTTGTCTGCAATCTCCCTTATGGTAAAAGATATAATCCTAAGCCCCATATTTGCAAGGTCTCCGGCTGCAAGTTCCTGAACTTTCTGAGCAAAAGCATCCCTGTTTTGATTAATTTCTTCAACTGTAAGATTACCTACTATCGATCTAAGGTGACCTTCAAGGGTTTGGGTTGCAATACGTCTTATTTCTTCCTCTTTTAAGCTTAAAAACTGTTCAGCGGCAGTAGCAATTGCCTCTTGACTTGAATCGATTTTAATCTGCGCGACACCATCAACTGTTACCTGTACACCTTGTGATGTATAAGCACTTGAATTTACATCCAAAGGCATAATTCTGAGCGATATAGTTTTTGATGTTTCAAATACCGGCCATACAAAAGTTGCTCCCCCTTTAACAATTCTGAAGCCTACTATCTGACCATCTGAAAGTTTCTTCTTTCTACCGGAAACAATGAGTGCCTCATCTGGACCAACCTTCACATATCTACTTACAAATATTGATATTCCCAAAAACAATACTAGAACTACTGCACCAACTACAAGTGCAACTATTCCAAATTTCTCCATGTAATAATACCCCCTTGATCTTTATCATTTATTTTTTTGTTTCAAACTTTATAATTTCTAAATTTAAAGTCATCCAAATCAATAGCCTCTATATCTAGCTTACGTGAAACAAACGCTGCATTTCCTGCTATTTCTCTTATCAAGACAATTTCGCCTTTTCCAATAGAGTCGCTAACGCACTTTGCCGGTAAACTGTGCCTTTCACCATTGATAACATATACAATTTCGCCAACCCCTTTCAAAGATATTGGTGTAATTACTTCACACTCCAAACCAATAAGATCATTTTGAGAAAAAGTCGAATTAGACTGAGAGTTGTAAGCAAACCTTACAACTCCAAAAAATATTGCCGCTCCAATAATTGCCGCAAGAACTAGAGAAACAGCAGCGCTTGTTACTCCGCTCATGTTTAGTCCAAGCATACTGACAATACCTGTACCGCCAAATACTGTTATGGAACTCGTAAGTACAAGTGGGCTAAATATACCTAGAGAATCTGCACCTCCATCAGCATTAATCCCATCAAAATCATGTCCATCAATAAAAAAAGATACCGTTGAAAATAAAATGCCAAAAAACAAGCAACCTACATACACATAAAGCAAGTAATCCACCTCCTCGCCAAAAATTATTCTAGTCCGCAATATAGTATTACCAAAGCAAAACTTCATTTACATTTTTCGTTTGTTGTTTTTTACACTATCGTGTGTCGTGTAATACACTACATATTATACTATGATCTACCATGAAACAAAAGTACTTTTTCAGTGGTTTCTAACCTTTTTTTGATCATCTAATGTGTTTATGTCCGTTTTTCTTTTATTATCTTCGTATTTCTCAATAATTTCCATTTATTTTATCCAAATATAATACTCACCTATTACAATATTCTCCGTACAATCTTTACTATGTTACTGAGAGTAAAATATAATATAGGTAGGTTTATTGCTAAAACTTTGCAAAAATATATAAATTATAGTCCCCTTGTGCAGTATTAGTATTAGTAACACTGACACTAATCTTTTAAAATGCTAACAGTGCACTTTACAGACTTCTCACTTGACACAGAAGATATAAAAATATAGTATGTAATTAATGTAGAGCGTTACACTTAGTTATATAGATAGACAGTATATATGATATAGAGGTGAGATTTATGGGCACATTTCTTGACAAAAATGAATTAATGCGACTTTTCAGCAATGTAATTAATAATTCTTATGAAGTTAAAATTGCAACATTAAGTGATGAACTAACAATCTCTCAGGTAGTTAAGTTTTTTGAAAAGCAAGGAAAAAGCTTCACTAAGACAATGATTCAAAATTACGTACGGGTTGGAGTGCTTCCACCACCGCTAGAAAAAAGATATTATACCAGAAATCATCTTATTTTCTTAACTCTTATAGACAGCTTGAAGAATGTTTATTCTCTTGAAGAGATAAAAACATTACTAACACCAGTGCGAAATAACCCTGACATCTTTGATGATGATATGATACAAGCAATTGATATATATAAAGGTTATATTGAGATGAGAAAATCGGTACTGTCTCATTGGGAAAATACACTCCCGAAGCTTGTCGATAAAGTTGAAGAGCTTGTTAGTGAAGAAGGAATACGAAATGAAGATAAGAATATTGCTACACAATTTATGATAGTATTAACTGTTATGGCAGAGTCAATAGCAATGAAGGAACTAGTAAATGAAGTTATCAAGGAATACTACAATAAATAGACAGGATACTATTTTCGTATATTAAGCAGAGCGAATATTAGCACACAAATATTGCAAGGGTAAAAACTGACATCGTTTCTACCCTTGCTTTTATGTATTCAGCTTGTTTTTCCTAAAATTTTCCTTTGACACCGTGGTGGATTCAAGTCCTTTTGTATTTTTATGCCTTAGTCTTCAAATAATCCGCAAAAGCTCTGTCGGCACTTCCTATATGCTTGATGAGCCAATCAATCACAACTCTATTTACTATTATTACGAAATTCAGACTAGCACCTTCTGACTCAAGTTTTTCTTTGAGATCTTTATATTCCTTAATAAATCTGTCATGAGCTGCTTTATGATTAGTGTATTCAGGATAGCCATTTTCTTTCTGGAGCTTTTCCTCATCTGAAAAGTGTGTTACTACATACTCCCCTAAATATTTAATAGTATTAAATACTTCTTGCTTACCTTTTTGAGCATTGCAAGCTTCTAAGAGATCGTTAATTTTATCAAAAAGCTCCTTATGTTGTAAATCTATCTTTTTAATTCCTATTTCATAACTGGTTCTCCATTCAATAGCCATAAATTATCCTCCTTATCTTTGGTCTATATAGTTCTATGTTTAAAATTTGACAATCTTATTCCTCTATTGCCAATATTTTACCGGTTTTAGGATTTATATAAACAATCCAGTAACCAAATGCCCCATATGCAGGTGTGTTACCTTCAACTTGAGCCCATCGGCATGCATTTCCAAAAGGTTTTTCATCCACCCAGTACACCCCTGGAATTCCACAAACAATATAGTCCTTCTGCCTGATATCATCTTGGTAAACTCCGACAATTAAGTGATTATATTTGTAGTGAGCCATTAAAACCAAAGGATTAAATAAAACAGGTACTTTTATACCAAACTTATACAATATATTATTCAAATGAATCGGACTAGTAACTTTCCACCAATTATAATCTGTTCTTTTTACCGAAAACGGCACATATTTTTCAAAAGTCAAATCAAATTGTTTGGTCAGTTCTTCATATCCAAATTCCTTTACTTCAGGCTTATCCGAATTTTTATTGTTAAGAAAAATGCAATTTATACAGTTTGTATTTAAATTTATATTGTCTTTGCCGTCCTCTGCGCACATATTAAAAAGCTTACTCCCATCATAAGAAGAATAACTTTTGTCATTTACCTTAATGGTTTTCTCTTTTGTTTGTTTTTCTTTTAGAGGTTCCCCTGCCACAGGGTTTTCTTCTGCAGGTTTTTCTTCTAAAGGCTTTGATTCACCACTTGTTTTATTCTCTTCCAAAAGCTCTAAAGGCTTTTCACTATTGAGTTCGGCTTTATTTTTCTCTTCATCCGGTTTTTGTTCATCTAATAGATTATTGATCTCAGCGGTAATTTCTTTATTCTTAGCTTCGCTTTGCTGTTTTTCAATAGGGTTATCGGCTTTTGTAGACTCTTGTTTTTTATTCGCTATTTCATGTTCCTTATCAATAACGTTGATAGGTATATCGTCAACTTTCTTTAATTGCTTTAGTGGTTCTTCTTTAGACTTTTCTTCTTGTAGAATATTGTTTAATTTCTGTCTCCATTCAACCTTACCGTCTTTATATGCTACTAAAGGACAAATGCTATAGTTGTTTTTCCGATCTGTGTAATTGGCTAGAATTGCAATTACATTAAATTTATCAAAGGCTAGTTTTGTTTTGCTAATATCATAGGGATCAAAGACCCACTCTAAGTCGCCCCTATTTTTCTTTAATTCAATATTTCCTACTGGTACCGGAACAACCTGGTAATCGTCGGACTTTATAAGAAAGAGCCGATATTGAATTTTTCCATTGTCCTCAGATAGATTGCTTACCTGGCAAAATAGTTTTCCTTTCCCCTCTCTAATTTCAATTTTTACATGTCCCGAAGGTTTTTGCTCTGTTCCATAACCGTTATCTTCCTCATCGAATATCAAAAAACTCCGTTGATACTTTAACTTGCTATCCATTTTATAACCCTCCCTTTACAAAATATGTAGTTTATTAAGATCGTAATATTATCTAAGGTGTTTCAAAAAAATTCATTAGTCAATGTATATAGTTTCAACTCAATAAAATCAGCTTTTTTGAAACACCCATTGACCAGTTATTTTTTAGGAATCACCTAAAACGGTTTTTTCCCCATACGAATTCTTTGCACTCATAATATATATATGTTGCAATAAAAAAAAATAAACCGTTTATGAATTTTTAATACATAAACGGTTTCAAAATTTATAAAATTTAAAGTTTTCAGCCTTATAGTAGACTCTTAGACCTTTTCAAACCCTAGTATAGGGATTTATAAAAGTAGGATCCTTATAAACTCCTATACTCCAAAAAAAAACAAACTAAATATTCAACTACATTACTTTTAGTAAAATTGATTGGATAAAGTTGCAAACTGTTCTATTGAAAGAGTCTCTCCTCTTGCATTTTCATTTATATTCACAGAATTTAATATCTCCCGTATCTCTTCTT
>CAYXPB010000248.1:0-7884 GCA_964466645.1 uncultured Acetivibrio sp.
GTGCTGTTTTTTGTTTTGTGCAGGAGGTTCAATACTTAAGGATAATATTATTTTGAAATTTTATTTAAAATTAAAGCGAATGGATATTATTTTGGATAATTTTTGGTTTTAGTAGTGAAAAACAGAATTTGTTATGATATTATGAAAAAAGCAAATATCTATCTATTTCTATTCAATTATTTAATAATTGTACCAGGAGGTGAATAAATTGCTTGAAATAATTATTTTATGGTATATATCTAAAAAAAATTCAAGGATAGCTAAAGAAAAAGGATACAGTGGTATTGGGTTTATTTTACTGACAATATTTTTGTGGTTCTCTTTCGAAATTTTCGGATTGATACTAGGAGCTATTATATTAGGAGATTCCCTTGTTATGTACGGTATAGGCATTTTATCTGCTGGAGTTGGGGGGGTGATATCACATATTATAGTAAAAAGCCTGAAAAACAAGAACGGATCCATAGAAAACCTAATAAACGATAAAAATGAAAGTTATACAGAGTACTCGGAATTTGATAATGAAAATCGCCAATGAAATAAGAGTTCCGTAATTAAAAATAGCAAGTGTACTATATTTCAACATAAGTGATTTCCTGCGTAAGATTAATTTATAAAGTAAGTTTATTCCGGGAGTATTTCAAAATGTTGAGATGGCATTTATAACCATCTCAACATTTTGTTAAAAAGAATGTATATGCTTATGTTATAAACATACGCTCCCTGATATACAAATTCTCCATATGAACAAAATGAACCGCCCCATGCCCCTTCGTGATTTTCAGCAACTGTTATCGGGAATGCCGTAAGTCCTAAGCCTTTCATAAACATACGCGCCTTGTGATTTCTTAAAAGTTCAGAATCAGTTCCCCTGTTTCCGATAATTTCAACAAATTTCTCCTTTGGATTTTTGACATCGGTAACATCAAAAATTGCTATTTTAATTCCCTGATACCAGGACAATGGGAAAATGAGAATAATTTCGTTTGTAGAAGCTGAAGAAATTATCACATAAAAGTGATTTTCAGCTACAAGATATTGGACAGAAAAAGCAAGCACTCTTTATTATCCTGCCTGATGAGAAAACCACTTTTTATCCAGTGGCATCCCTTATTGTTTCACAGCAGTATGAGTTGCTTGCCAATCTAGCAAATACAAGAGGAGGTCGATTAATACAAAGGGTTAATTTTATGTTAGATGAGTTTGGAAATTTTACAACCATCACTGACTTTACAAATAAGTTGATAGTTGGAGGTGGAAGAGGAATGAGGTTCAATTTATTTATCCAATCATTTTCACAACTAAAAGAAAAGTATAATGAAAACACTTCAGACACCATAAAAGCCAACTGCCAAACGTGGGTGTATTTACAGGCAGATGACATGGATACTTTGCGAGAAATATCAGAAAAGCTGGGAACTTATAATGTTTCAAGTTATCAGTTATCTGCCAATCACGGAAAGTATTCTACTCCGTCAAGTTCTCATAGTATAACCTTGGTGATAAGGAATATAATCGAAAATTAAGGGAGGAGCGAGAGAAAAAGAGACCAATTATTACTGACACCAATAAGGAGATCGTATTGTGGAATATCTGGATTTACTATCAGAAAGATATAATACGAAAAATGCAACAACAAGCAGTACATAAGGTTCATCGAAGAAGTGCTTCAGTATCATCTTACTGCCAAAACACATGTGGAATGCGTAGTATTGATAACAAGGTTGGAAGAGTGAGGGTATAGAGAGCCCAGTATATAAGCCGTTTGTGTGTTTTTACATTTAAAAACTAGGGGGATGGAAAATGTGTTTTTTTTGCCCCCTGCCCATAAATAATTCGTTTTTGTAATGACATTGTAAAGCGTTTGCGTACAAACGATTGACGAATTGCATATGATGCTTTATAATATAATTAATGAAAGGAGCTGATACCATGGCTAATACAACCAATTTAAACATTCGTGTGGATGAGGAAGTAAAACGCAAAGCTGAAGCCATATTTAACGAGCTTGGTCTTAATATGTCTACTGCTATGAATATGTTTTTACGTTACTCCATTCGATACGGCGGCATTCCTTTTGACCTTCGTATCGATGTGCCCAATGAAGAAACACAAGCGGCAATCAATGATGTCAACAACAATCGCAACATGAGCAAAACCTTTGACAGTGTTAATGCCTTAATGGAGGATCTAAATACTTAAAATCAGATACTCCAGCAGGTTTAAAAAAGACTTCAAAACAGTTGTAAAGCGTGGTTATGATATCCACCTTCTTGGAGAAGTGCTTAATATCTTGGTTCAGGAGAACCCACTACCTCAAAAATATCTTGACCATCCGCTTGCTGGTAATTATGCCGGGCATCGTGAATGTCACATCACACCTGACTGGCTACTCATATATAAAATTGAAAAAGACATTTTAACATTGTCCTTAACACGTACAGGAACTCACAGCGATTTGTTTTAACCAAATGAAATAACTCCGTTCGGTATTCTCACCGAGCGGTTTTTTTTGCCATCAACCTCCTTCTTTTGCAGTAAAACAAATTAAGTTATATATGAATGATTAATGATATGTTTGTGAGGGATAGAATGTGCAAGATCTATACTGGTAGAGCTTGAATTTTTAATTCTTATTTTAGGTGTAATAGCACTTGTTGATTCTGCAGTATTAATATTAAACATTTCCACTGGTATCGAAGTATCGGCTACATTAATAGTGGATTTAATTCCTATAATGCTTGTACATTGAATTAGCATAAAACATGCTACACCAAAAGCAAGTTTTTTTAAGTATCTTTTCATTTTTATCTCCCCTTATCCTTTTAATAATTTGAATCACCTTGCTTGATTTAAGTTTAAAAATAATGCTACAAGATTTTTGTCCAAATCATATCCTTTTTTTAAATTACTTGATATATGAATTGTATAATAGCACTTTAGTTTTATCTCACTGATTAACATTCTTATGTTCTCATTTTTTAGTTTTAAAGCTTTTTTGAAACACCAATTGAGCATTTATTTTTTTGCAATCACCTAATAAAAAAAATTATTACTTTTGCAAACTTTATATATATATGTAATGATATAATACTATTAGAAATTCATTGTAGATTATTTAAAATTTAAAAATATACGCCTTATGTTATAAGGCTTGTATATAAAACAAATAAAAGGGGGATTTTATAATGTATAACAAATATGTAAAGGTTTTTATGGCTTTAGTTGTAACTTCAATGCTTTTTGCTTTTTTCCCAAAAGCGATTGTTTTATCACAAGAGGAAACAGACACCATAATTGAAGTAAGTGATTCGGAGCTCAAAATAGCAATACTTAACGCAATTGGAAAACCCTATAGTAATGATATTTTGAAAAGTGATGTTTTAGGTCTTACCAAATTACAAATAGACACTTCTTTATCATATGGTTTGATGGGCCCAAGACAAATAAAAGATATTACTCCACTAAAACATTTTACGAATCTAACTGAACTCAGAATAGTTGGAAATTTAGGTGGCAGTATAATAAAAGATGTAACCCCATTGACTGGTCTTACAAACTTAAAACATTTATCCTTGTCCTGTAATCCAATCAATAATATAAGCCCACTGGAAAATCTTAAAAATTTGACTTACTTAGACTTATCTTGTACTAACATAAACGATATAACTTCACTGAAAAGTCTTAAAAATTTATCAAATTTGAATTTATCAAACAATAACTTAAAGACTGTAAATCTAGATCTACTTACATATCTTCCTAATATCGAAACTCTTGATTTATCAAGTACTCAAATGGAAGATATAAGTATACTTGGTACAATTGATAGTTTAACAAATGTAGATATCTCAAATATTAAAACAAGTGATTTTTCAGCACTTAGTAGTTTAAACAACTTAAATTCTTTGAATTTATCAAAGAATCAAATAAGTGACCTGACAGATCTTAGCAATTTAAAAAACTTAAATTCTTTGAATTTATCAAATACTCCAACAACTGACCTGACAGCACTTAGTAATTTAGAAAACTTAAATTCTTTGGTTTTAGCAAATACTAAAATAACTAACTTAGAACCACTTGGAAAGCTTACTAATTTAAATGAATTATCACTAGATTTTAATAATATTAGAGAAATAACACCATTAGATTCTCTTAAAAATCTAAAGAAACTAGGTTTATGTGCTAATAAAATTAATGACTTTAATCCACTTAAAAATCTTCGTAAGCTAACCTACTTGAACTTAAACAATACTGGAATAAGTGATTTAACTTCCCTAAGTGCTCTTTCAAACTTGGAAGAATTATGTCTTTGCGCAAATAATATAGAAGAAATAAAACCATTGAGTAGGCTTTCAGCATTACATTTTTTATATCTATCAAATAATTCAATTAAAGATATAAGCCCCTTAAGTGAGCTTTCCAACTTAGAAATATTAGATATATATAGTAATCCTATAAATAATTCACAAACACCTGATGCAATTCATAAACCAGAATTAGATTTTTCAGTAGGTAATAAAACTTATGAAGTATGGGTTATAGAAAAATCACCTATTCATTATGGAGATTTGAATGGTGATGGAAATGTAAATTCAATAGACTTTGCGTTATTCAGAAAATATTTGCTCGGAATAATTGATACAATACCAGCTGGCGATGTTTTATATATTGCAGATTTGAATGGTGATGGAAATATAGATTCAATAGACTTTGCATTATTTAGAAAATATTTGTTAGGAATTATAAATGTATTTCCTGTTGAAAATCATTTGAATTAAGTAATTCCTACTATATAGTCATTTTTTATTATTTTTCCAAACAAAAAATCCCTTAAAGGTAAAGCGTTTGATTATTTACCTTTAAGGGAATCACTATAAATTGAATTTTCAAAATCCATTGACTTCTTTATCTATTTCACTTTCTCAAGCTTAATTCCACCATTTTCACTCTTCAAATTGAACTTTATCTCATCATTTACAAATGTACCCCACTATTTGAATACTTTTTGTTTATTTCACTTATCAACTCACCTGCAAATCTCATTGTATAAGAAAATTCAATTGCCCTTATTCCTCCATCGATCATTGCTTCTGCTGCTTTCAAAGCCCATTTATAGTCATCAGTTCTAATTATGGCTATTATCCTATTCTCTTTAATAAGGCTAACTACCTCATCTTTTTCTTTTTTTTATAATCATAAAATCACTCCGACCAATTCAATTTTAAATCTATTCTATAACAATTTTTTCTACACTTCTATTAAATTTTTCAATCTATTCAAAAAAATATTTTGCATTTTCCAGTTTTTCTGGTAGAATATAAATTGTAGAATGGTAGGATGGAAGAAGCGGTAGATTATAAAAAGTAATACAAACCTCTCTAATATGATCTTTTATGTTGTTCTCCGTTTCCATCATTACAACCTCAGTTTAAGACATTATTCAGAAGCACTTAGAATGATCTAAGGCTTTAGTGGGTGTGTCCATGTAAAAACATGCAGTGAGTATGCAGTTAATTGGCTGGCAGTTGATGCAATGTCTTTGGTAATGGCTTACTCATAAGAATTTGTTGTCAGAGTTATTCTGATGGTCTTTTTGTTATAGGTTTTTAGTTATAACAAAAGCTCTAATTTTGTCTCTTTCTAACCAAGTGAAAGAGGCAAAAGCGAATGGGCGTAGATGACCTAGAGCTTTTATTGTATTACTCTAGACTAGTATCAAGGGGTGTATTAACTCTGCAAACAGATTACCTTATTTTTTTAAATTGAAAGGATGAGTTAAATGAGTCAATCGGAAACAACAAGTAAAGTAGTACCAAAAAAGGGAACATGGATGACCTATAGACCTGATGTTAAAGTGTTGGATTGCACCATCAGGGATGGCGGACTTGTGAACAAGTTCGGTTTTAAAGATGAATTTGTAGGAGCAGTCTACAACGCGTGTATTGAAGCAGGCGTTGATTACATGGAAATGGGATATAAGACCTCTAAAAAGCTTGCATCTAAAAACGACTTTGGTGTATGGAAATTCTGTGACGAGGAAGATATCAGAAAGATTGTAGGGGAAAATCCTTCTTCATTAAAGCTATCAGTAATGGCTGATGCTGAACGTACTGATTACCATGAAGACATACTTCCAAAAAGCCAAAGCATTATTGACATGATTAGGGTTGCAACTTATATTCATCAGATACCTACAGCAATTGATATGATAAAGGATGCCCATGACAAAGGATATGAAACCACTATAAATATTATGGCTATATCTCAACTTAAGGAGAGCGATTTGGATGAGGCTTTAGCAATTCTATCCAATACTGAAGTGGAAGTCATTTATGTTGTTGACAGCTTTGGATCCCTATATTCTGAAGATATCCAAAAACTAACTTCTAAATACCTCAGATATGCACAGGATGCAGGCAAAAAAATAGGAATACATGCACACAACAACCAACAGCTTGCATACGCAAATACTATTGAAGCAATAATATTAGGAACAAGTTTTGTGGATGCAACTATTGCAGGCCTAGGGCGTGGTGCAGGTAATTGTCCTATGGAATTGATTTTGGGCTTCCTGAAAAACCCAAAATATCAATTAAGGCCAATATTAGATTGTATAGAAAAACGCATTCCAGCACTTAGAAACCAAGTCAGCTGGGGATTTGACATACCTTACATGCTTACAGGTCAGTTAAATCAACACCCAAGATCTGCAATAAGTTTTCTTTCCGAACAGCGTTACGACTATACAAATTTTTATGATTCAATAGTAAACGGTGATTAATTTTGATTTTATATTTACCTCTTTTGAACAAAATAAAAATGCTCTTCCTTGTGCTAAACAGTTATTTTTTTAATTAAAAATGTCTACCTCAAGGGGGAGCATTTCAGACTTTTTTCGTAAAGGGCAAGCCACTCATTAGCCGATGCCCACCAAGTGTCAGGATCATACTCTGCGGACATGTTTTGCTTTGAGCCGACTCCTGTTATTTCCGAGCATACTGCTGCCATAATGTATTTATCTAGCCCGAAAGTGTCGGATGTTCTTAATACTTCAACAAAACAATCTACAACAGGTTGACCTAACTCAACAAGGGTATTGAAAGTTTCAATATTTGCGTTTATATAATCATAAGGATTGCTACTTAGCGAAATACTGGTGGGGACTTTAGTGATAGACTCTGCCATTTGAATCATATCATTTTTTGACATGGGTGGCATGTTAGGTGTTTCAAAAAAATACATTAGTCAATATATATAGTTCCAACCCAATAAAATCAGCTTTTTTGAAACACCCCTTGACCAGTTATTTTTTTGGAATCACCTTAAAACTTTTGTCAAGATAAACTGTGAATCCAAGCCAAACAAACGGAATTTTCGTGATGCTTTCAGTATTACTCGAATACATTGAATGTGCTACATCATTAAAAGTCAATTCTAAACTGTCAGTTAAAACATAGAATTTTGATTCCTTTTGAGAAATACCATCCTTACCTACCAATACACGAAGATAATTGTAGGGACCAGTTATCCGTATACCGTTTTCATCCTTCTTATATTGATAATATTTATTCTTTTGATAATATAAATCGGTATAGTATCCTTCATTTCCAATAAAGTGTGCAACGCGTAAATATGCATCGTTGCCATTGATTTTTTCCAAAGGCTTCTGTATAGACACATAATATTGACGGTGTCTGATAAGCTGTGACCGTATTTTGAAGGGAATTCAGTATTGCAAAAGCTAATGCTTGATACAGCAGCAAAAGTAATGAAAGATATAGTAAAAGACTACAATGGCAAAGATAAAAAAGCAGAGCCTGGAATAATAATGGTGCTTCAAAGAAAGAACAAACGGATTCAATATACAGGCCAAAAGACGTATAG